>NZVF01000030.1 GCA_002698165.1 Planktomarina sp.
AATAATGCGTCAAAATAACAAAAACTCCACGTCTATTGACTATTTAAAATAAGCTACATGATGTTCTCTTTTAAGCTGTTCAAATTACCTGTAAACCAACCCAGTAAATCGAACAATGTAAAATCAAAGTTACTTNNGGCTATTNTGTCTGAATGAAATTTGACTGCAGTTAACAAAATCCTATTACTCCTGACTTTCAAAATAAAGGNAACAAAATATTTGCAGTAATCAACCCAGGCGTTTTTATATTTCTTTTCATTTCAAAGTCTAAAAATTAAGCTATAATNAAAGCGAGAAAACATTTCAGAAATTTGTTTATTTTTGAAAAATTTTGGAGACAAACCATTGAAAGACCAAAATTTCTTAGTAGAAAATAACGCCCGACATGTATGGCATCCTATGGCCCATCCAGCTGAAATGCAGGCCAATCCACCGCGGATTATCACTGGAGCTAAGGGAGTACGTATAACAGATGTGGATGGCCATGAAACTGTTGATGCTGTNGGAGGCCTGTGGAATGTCAACCTTGGATACTCATGTGCGCCCATAAAGAAGGCAATTTCTCAGCAATTGGACGATCTTCCTTACTATTCAACCTTCAGAGGCACATCCAACGATAAGATTATTGAGCTAAGTTACATGCTGCGTGAATTTTTTAAACCAGACGGATTGAGCCGCGCCTTTTTTACATCTGGTGGATCTGATAGTGTTGAAGTCTGCCTGCGTTTAGCTCGCCAATACCACAAAATTAAAGGTGCTCCAGGGAAGGTAAAATATCTATCCTTAATGAAAGGNTACCATGGAACCCACATTGGTGGAGCCTCAGTAAATGGAAATGCAAATTTTAGGACCCAATATGANCCCTTACTTCCAGGGTGTTTTCATGTACCGGCACCCTATACATTTCGTAACCCGTTCGATGAGACTGATCCAGAAAAATTATCAGCCCTATGTCTTAAAACTCTTGAAGAACAAATCAGCTTTCAAGGAGCTGAAACAATTGCCGCTTTCATCATGGAGCCAGTTCTTGGTGCGGGAGGTGTAATTCCACCCCACCCTACCTTTATGCCAGGAGTCCGTGAGATATGTAGNAAGAATGAAATTTTGTTAATAGCAGACGAAGTGATAACAGCATTCGGGCGCACTGGTGGCTGGACTGGCAGTCGTCTTTGGGGNGTCAAACCTGACCTGATGGCTACCGCAAAAGCAATTACAAATGGCTACTTTCCATTCGGAGCTGCAATGGTGTCTGATGAGATAGCAGAAGTCTTTGAAAATGACANCACTGGAAGGGCAATGATTGGATCAGGCTATACTTATTCCGGCCATCCNGTTGGAGCAGCGGCAGCGGTTGCGTGCATGACCGAAACCCTAAGGCTAAAAACTCCAGAAAATGCAGCTGCACGTGGGATACAATTATTTGAGGGCCTAGAAAAACTAAAACTAAAACATGAAATAGTCGGAGATGTTCGAGGAGGCCATGGGCTGATGTGCGCACTCGAGCTGGTGTCAGATCGAAACTCAAAAAAACCTGCTAATAAAGATATGACCACGAAGGTTTATGATACCACTTATGCTAATGGAACAATGATAAGAATATCTGGTCCAAATATTATTTTGTCACCTCCACTGGTTGTTCAAGCTGAAGATATAAATCAGATTTTATCCTGTCTGGATCATGGCCTTTCAGCAGCATAAAATGCCTATTTTGATTATGCGGCAATAAATTAACAAAACGCACTCTCTACCAAAGTCAGCTTTTTATTATGCAACAGTAAAAATGCACAAATATGCGGGAAGGCCTATTTTTAAAATTTGGAGTTAAGGTATTTTTAAATCTTCAAGATAAAAAAAGCTTAATCTTTTGTATAATCCTGCCGAATTGGACCAATATATTTCTCTGTAAGCTCCCCTGACACTTCACTGCCATCAACTAAAAAGGGAAGAATTCCACGACGTAATGATCGACCTCTCATTGCAATTATATCATCCTCAGACTTAGTTACCCGTTGTGAAAGGCGAAGACCCCAGTGATGTAAATGTTCATAGAGTTTATCTAATACGTCTCCATGATCAGCACCTTTTGCTAAATCATTAAATTCTTCAGGATCTGTTTTTAAATCGAACAACATAGGACGCATGCCCCCTTCAGCGTGCATCATTTTATAACGCCCATCAAAAACCATAAAAAGACGTGCATCGCGAGGTTTTATCCCAAGCTTGGCAGCTTGTACTGTTGGGGAATAATCAAATTCTGAAATCACGTAAGTACGCCAGGGGGGATTTTCACCCCATATCCATGGCATTAAAGACTTACCTTCTATGATATGCTCAGGCACCGACCCACCCGCAGCTTCGACAAAGGTAGCTGCTAAATCAATACTCTCTACCAGAGCATCACAAGTTGTGCCACGCGTACTGGACGCCTCCAGTCTTGGGTCATAAATAATTAATGGTACTTTGACCGAAGCTTCATGAAACAGATCCTTTTCTCCCAACCAATGGTCCCCAAGATAATCACCGTGATCGGATGTAAGAACTATCATGGTATCATTCATACGGTTGGTTTGTTCTAGGTGATCCAGCAAGAGGCCAAGTTGGTCATCACATTGCTTAATCAAACCCATATAGGCAGGAATTACTTTCTCTCGAACCTCTTCCCTTTGAAAAGCTGATGCAATTTTATTACCCATGTACGCTCCATAAACAGGGTGAGGGTCTTGACGTTCTACTTCGTGCCGAAGAGCTGCAGGCACATGATTTGCCCCAAACATATTATGGTATGGTGACGGTACAATATATGGCCAATGAGGTTTTATGTAGCTAACGTGAGCCATCCATGGACCTTCAGACTGATCTATAAATTCAATAGTTTTTTGGGTTAGCCATGGAGTCTCACTATCTTCTTCTTTAATGTTTGCGGCTTTATCAGCATTACGAAACATCCACCCACTAGCAATTTGATCATCACTTACACCAGCGTTTGCATAATCGGCCCAGGGATTTTCTCCATCATATCCCTTTGCCTTTAAATATTCATTATATGGACTTCGTTTTTCATCATAAAATCCGTCTGGACCGTACCCCCACAAACCATCATCACGGATCCAATTATCAAAACCACATTCCGCTTGTCGAGCTCCAATAATGCTATCAGCCGTTAATCCAAGCCGCGCCATTCCTTCAACGTCAGCTTTCATATGCGTTTTACCAATAATCCAAGAATTCATTCCAAGATTGCGCAAATGGTCACCCATGGTTTGCTCTCCTACGCGCAAGGGAAATCCATTCCATTGTGCACCGTGACTACTCGCATAACGTCCAGTATAATAACACATCCTGCTTGCTCCACAGATTGGTGATTGAACATAAGCTTGTGTGAACCGAACACCCATTTCTGCGACGCGGTCAAAGTTTGGGGTGTGCAAATGCGGGTGTCCCGAACAACTTAGATAATCAAAGCGCAATTGATCATACATTATAAATAAAATATTCATACCGGCCTCAATTTCTAATTAATTACTTCTTTGAATGTTATAGCAATATGAATGCAGGTAAAATTACCATGCAAGATCTACACGACAAAATTAAGTTTTTTCATTCCGAAACTGCAAGATCTTTATCAAAACCTCATCCCGAATTTTTTCAAGCTCTTGAAAACTTCTTCCACCAGATTGTGTCTCAACGCCAGCAATTAATGCTTCACATATTTCTTTAGTAAGTATTGGCGTACCCAGTTCAGCCCAGCGCTCCACTTGACTGGGGCCTAGGTGCCTCAAATAATTTTCCATACCACCCTGGCCACCACCTAAATGATAGGTCATATGAGCACCCATTACAGCCCAACGAAGCCCAGGACCATTAACCAAAGCACTATCGACTGCTTCAACATCAGCAATGCCTTCTGCTACAATATTTACCGCTTCACGCCACAGTGCTGATGCCAGTCGATTTGCTATATGGCCAGTTGCTTCACGTTTTAAGCGAATTGGAACTCGACCAATTTTCAAATAAAGTTTTTCTGCCAAATCCAGCGTTTCTGTTGCAGGGCAATACATCTCAACCAATGGTATGAGATGAAGTGGGTTGAATGGATGGGCCGTTAGTAAACGTTCTGGATTTTTCATTTTTGAGCTAAGGAATGACCACGTCAGCCCAGAAGTACTCGACGCAATTAATGACGTTGAAGGCGCATAGCACTCGAAGTTTATAAAAACATCATTCTTAATTTCAACGATTTCTGGTACATTTTCTTGCGCAAAAAAAACACCTCTAACGGCATGAGACATGTCAGAATGCACGCTAAGAACTCCAGGGCTTTTGGGTTTTTGGGCCATAGAGGCCAATTGGAACATTGGGTTTTTAATCCGCTCATTCAAGCTATCTCGTGCAGACTGATCAGGATCCCATGCCTGGACATTTATTCCATAATGTAAAAATAACGCTGCCCAACTCGATCCAACCAACCCACAACCAAGTACAGCTACAGGCGCTTTTAAACTTAAACTAGGCTCTGTCCTAACTTTCATGAAGAAATTGCTTATTTTTAGCTCGGTTAACATTCATCTTAGTCTACCAAACGTAAACATCAAATAACTAAATACTATACTACTAACCTCCACAAAACGAGTTAACATACTAAAAATTTTATTATCCTACATTTATAAAATATAGTTTCACCAAAGGTCTGATTTAATTTTCATGAAATACAATTTTTGATATACGGCTTGCTATGTGATGATGAGGTGCAGAAAGTGTTAATTTATTTTAAGAGAAGTTTTCATCGGCTTTTGAGCCACCAATTTTAATAGGCTGGGGTTAAATTATGAACACCAAAAGTTTGCTTATANTTATTCCAGCNCGCGGGGGCAGCAAAAGAATACCACATAAAAATATTAAAGAAATATGTGGGCAACCGATGATTTACTGGCCACTTATGGAACTTTCAAAAAAATTCTCTTCAAATCAAATCTTAATTTCTACAGATAGCTTTGATGTTATTACTTGTGTTGAGAAAAAGGGTATTAAAGTGCCTTTCATTCGCCCAGATTCACTATCGGATGACTTCACTGGCACGACCCCAGTTGCAACTCATGCATTGGCTTGGTTTGAGCAAAATGTGGCAATAGTAGACTACGTACTAATAATCTATCCCACTGCCGTATTTCTTGATATTAACNATATTTCTTCAGCATTTTCTNTATTGGAGCAAGACACTGAGTGTAGCCTAGTAATGAGCGCTACCAACTTTTCATTTCCAATTCAGCGGGCTGTTTTCCAGAATAATAAGGGTTACGCAGAGATGTTTGAACCAGAAAATGCTCTNACAAGGTCACAAGACTTGCCAGAGGCAATGCACGATGCNGGACAATTCTATTTATTCCGCTCAGACGCAGTTAGAGCNGAAAAAANTTTCTCTGACTTAAACGTCAGGCTCAAACTTTTAGATCGTAACAAAGTAGTGGATATTGACACAATAGAAGATTTCNAAGTTGCTGAGACAAGGATGAAGATACTGGGATTAGACAAGCAAAACTTTGATTGGCAAATTAACTAGCTACAATAAAAAATTTTAATTGACGTACGGTTTTGAAAGCAAATTAAAAGTAGTTAGTTTATTTGAAACTACAACAGAAAATATCATGATATTTTTTGAGTTAAATTTTTAGGAACCAGTAAAATGAGTATTTTTGGCGATTTAATTTCAACCCTTTTTGAAAAAAGATATCGCAATATTTTCCTGACTAATTCTCATGATAAAAGTATCATTGAACTGTCTAAGGATTTGTTAGGGAGCTTTGGTGAAGTGTCTGCCGGGGCACTCGCACATATGATCTTTGATAAATATTCTCAAATTACTTTTGATGAAAAACGCACATTTTTCAATTTTATGGCACATGACTTAGAGATTAACCCTGACGAGGTGAGGGTAGCACTGGACGCCTACCAAACCAATCCATCAGAAACTACCTATAAAAACTTTTCAACCGCCAGTGAGCCAAAACGCCAGGAACTCATAAGAAGGTTGAACCATCCTGATGGAGCTACTGAACGTTTGGTTGGCATGCGAAAAGATCTTCTTTCACTTATTAAAGAAAACCCAGAACTTGCCCCTGTAGGTATTGATTTAAAACATTTATTTACCTCTTGGTTTAACCGAGGGTTTTTGGTTTTAAGACCAATTAATTGGTCGAGCCCTGCGGAGATTTTAGAAAAAATTATCGCATACGAAGCCGTCCACGCAATAAACAGTTGGGAAGACCTAAGGGCTAGACTGCAACCCGAGGATCGTCGGTGTTTTGCTTTTTTTCATCCTGCCATGCCAGATGAACCCTTAATTTTTGTTGAAGTCGCGCTCACGAAAGGCATCCCCAACTCAATTCAAGGTTTATTAGAAGCCAATCGTGATCCTATATCTCCTGATGATTCAGATACTGCCGTATTTTATTCAATATCAAACTGCCAACAGGGCTTAGCAGGAATTTCATTTGGAAACTCCTTAATAAAGCAGGTTGTTGCGGATCTCTCACTTGCGGTTCCATCCTTGTCAACATTTGTGACTCTGTCTCCAATCCCAAAGCTGAAAAGCTGGCTGAAAAAGGATCATATTTCAGTAAAATCAAATCATACAGACCAAGCCATTGCTGCATATTATCTGCTGAACGCGAAAGATACTGAAGGTAGGCCTTATGACCCAGTAGCGCGGTTTCATCTTGGAAATGGTGCAATGCTGCATGCAGTCCACGCAGATGCCGATAAGTCTGAAAATGGAATAGATCAATCCAATGGTGTTATGGTAAATTATCGCTATGATCTAAAAAAAATACCACAAAATCACGAGCGCTTTTTATCAGAAAATAAGATTGCAGTTTCCACAGATGTACGCGCGTTAGCAGGCTCAATTAAATAATTTTAAATACCACGTTAAAATATTTCAACGTTTTACAAACTCCAGATTTCAGATTTATTTCTAAAATCATTGAGATGCTAACTTGGCTCCTTCTGCGAGGCTTTGTAATTTTGCGTATGCGATATCTGGATCCACGGCACCGAAACCAGCAAATGTTCCAAACCCACAATCAGAACCCGCAATAACTCGATCAGTGCCAACTATGTCAACAAACCGGTTAATGCGCTGGGCAACAAGTTCCGGATGTTCTACGAAATTTGTAGTTGTATCTACTACGCCAGGTACAAGAACTTTGTTATCAGGTATTTCTGACTTTCGATCACGAAATATTGTCCACTCATGCGCGTGCCTTGGGTTTGAAGTTTCAAATAATAAATACTTAGCTTTTGCAGACATCAAAATTGAAAAAACCTTGTCCATGCCAATATCACAGCAGTGTGGTCCCTCATAATTTCCCCAACAAATATGAATTCGGACCTTTTCTTCTGGAATATTTTGAATTGCATGATTGAGCGCATCTACATGAGACGCAGCTACTCTTACGAATTCATCATCAGTCAAATCGTTAAAAAGCATATGACGAGACAGTGCGAGATCAGGGCAATCCAACTGTAAGTCAAGACCCGACGCAACAATCGTTTCATATTCTTCCCGCATAACATCGGCCAATGCAGCTAAATAAGTCTCTCGGTTTTTATAATGAGAATTTTGCAAAAATAGGGAGATTACACCAGGAGAGGCAGCATTCATAAAACCCCGCTCAATATCTAAATTTTCCATAGCAAATTTTAGGTTTGAGATATCTTTTTCGAGCTCTCCTTGACCCTTAGGTGATATTTCACCTGTGCACATTGGTCGAGCATATTGAGGCGTACCCCCATCATCAGCTAGCCGCTCCAAAAACCCAGGAAACATTTTAAGATCAGCCGGCGCATTGCGTTCACTGTCACCAGAAAAACCATTGTATCTATCTTTGACGTAAGTGGCATAAGAAATCTTTGAGGTCTCACCATCACTGACGATATCGACACCTGCGTCTACTTGTTTTAATACTGTATGACTAACGGCATCCGACATAACCTGGTCAAATTCTGCCTGATCATATTTAATTTCTTTCTCACGAGCAAAAATAAAATCTACGACTTCTTGACTACGAGGCAAGCTACCAACATGCGAGGTAAGAATTTTTTTCATCTTATTTCCTAAACCTAATTTAATTTCCAACCCACGTTGGCCCGGCGGGATCATCATTAGAAAAAATACGATATAAGCTGGCCTCTCCACTCATCGAAGGCTTGATACTATGTTGAAAATTTGCCGGTAAGAGGCATGTATCACCAGGATTTAAAGTGGCACCAGTATTACCGGAAGACAGTCTCCAATGTCCGCGCATTGGCATCAAGACTACAGAATGCTCAAACTTCTCTGCCTCACCAATTGCAGAATTACGAGAAACAAAATCGACTTTAAAACCTGGTTTATCTGATAATAAGCCATGCTCTCCAATGACTTCTACTGATTGATTAGTGGCTAATGAAATCAAATCAGAATATCTTCCCACATAATTTGGTACAAATTCTTTGGCAGTTGGCTCGGGTATGCGCGACAACACNTCATCAGATAGAACTGGCATAGGCTTTACNCCACTTGGTAATTTCTCACCTTTCTTACTATCATACAGACGTCCATTTTCACCCAAAATTAAACCATGTTCAGCGGCATCTTCAATTACCTGAGGTGCCCAGGTCACACCACCACCAGCATCATCTCCACCCAAAATAGCCATGATCATTCCATAATCTGTTCCAATATTTTCAAAGCCTCTAAAAATACCTGTTGGAATATTGATTATATCACCCTCTTCCAGAACAACTTCTCCAGCTGTGCCCCAACGGCCCCAAAAGAAACGCCAGCGGCCTTTTAGAACAAAGAAAACTTCCGCAGTGGAGTGAATGTGTAACGAATTACGGCATTTAGGTGGTTGGCCAGCAGCCCCAATATTAAAACCGGGGGTCTCCTTGAGATGAACGTGTTGGTCGGAGCTTTCACTTACGCCTCCACCAATAATTGTAAAGTTTTCTTTTTGGTTACTACCAGGAGTATGGGCATCAATAAAAGCAGTTTTGCACGGGATTAAATCACCATATCGAACAATNCNTTTTTCCATTTCTTGNGNTGTCATCTTNTTNAACCCTCATTTTTANTTTTTAGTNTTAATTTTNANNAAAACCTCTGCAGTCTAATCGAATCCGCCAGTGGCCATNAAGATTTGTTTCCAAATCGAGACTTGNTCAAAAAGTGTATATTCACGACGNAGCCCATANGGACCAAATTCAGCATGAGTGAAGCCCATAACGTAAATTTCTGAGCCCGTTGGTTGTCCAAACATTCCCCAACCATCATGTTTTCCATGCAATGCCCATCGTATCGCCGCTCGCGGCGAAAGCATTGGGTCANCACGTCCAATCTGATGTTCTATTGTAAACTTAGCATTTGGAAAAGATGCACGCAGTCCCATCCATAGCTTTTCAGTTTCAGCCCAAGAATGTACTGTAATAGAACCCGGATGCTCAGTCTGTACCGCTCTATCATATTCTTTTTTAATAACAGAAAAGTCTTTATTCATCATGCAGATTAAGACATCTGATAGTCGTTGGCCCCATTCATTTTCGTTTCCTCTGCCTTTATATGGACCCATAACATCTATGGCTGGACAAAATGGCTTTACACAGTTCTCTGCACCTCCCTCACGAGAAATTAATTCTCTGGCAAACTGTTTTGGANTNAGACCCAGCTGTTTGACTAACCCCGCTGTATCTCTAATCAACCATTCATCATTAATTTGGTTGTTAATCGCTGCACAGTCCGCAATGGCACGAATTACAAACTTTTTCCCAGTCGGAGGCCCAAAGTAGCCGCCTCCAGTGTGAGTTCCAAAAGTCAATAAACGATGTGAGGATAAGAACCCATCTGTATCATTTCCAGACCAAATAACATCCTCACCTGTAAGTTCCCGATCAGGAAATTCCGCTAATGTTGATAGAGTGCCGTTTATTGTGCGTTGGTTCCCGATCGAAATTCCTTCCGGAAATCTCATTGGAATGTCTTCAGCATAATAATGGTTCAGCGTTGATAAACCGCGGCCTTCCCAAATCTCTTTAGTAATGCCCAAAATATAGTCTGGGAAATCAGTAAAATGGTCTGAAAAACCTTTCATGTGCTCCATCCTTTTGGTATTTTAGCTGACCCACGAACTATTAATGGGCTTGAAACTTTTACATGCTGTGGCTCGACTTTCGGGTCACTAATTTTATTGATCAGAAGTTCAACAGCCTGCGCAACCATCAAATTTGATCTCTGCCGAAGGGTGGTCAAATCATAAGCAGCCCACGAGGCCGGTGGGACATCGTCATACCCAATAACACTAACCTCATCTGGGACATTCAGGCCTAATTCTGAACGCAAAACATCCATTACAGCCAGAGCCATGTGATCAGTAGCTACAAAAACTGCGTCTGGGTGATTTGAATTAGCAAACATATCACGAGCTACTTTTTTTGCTCTATCAATTGAGAATTCACCCAATGCATGTGCAAAGAGCCGTGTTCCCGCTTCCACGAGACCATCTTTAAAACCAGCTTCTCGATCCCGCTGTGTTGAAGCACCAGCCCAACCTCCGATATAGGCAATCCTTTTATGTCCACCTTTAATCAAAAAATGGGCTGCAGTTTTGCCACCCTGGAAATTGTCAGACGTAACTGCACTGTGTGATTTTCGATCTTGAGTTCTATTAAAAAGGACAACTGGAACGCCTGCAACCTCACATCGTGCTGTGAGATCATTTGAAATACCAACACTGGCAGTAATGATACCGTCAACCTGATAATCTAGCAACTCTTCTATGACTTGTTCTGTTGATTGGTGATCGTTAGAGGCCATAAAAACAAGGACGTGATAACCCTTTTTTTGAAGGGCATTAGATAGTTTTTCCAGAGCCGCAGGGTAAAAGTAATTATCAAGATACGCTACAACAAGACCAATAATACGGCTTTTACCAGTGATAAGTGACCGAGCTATTACATTTGGCCGATACCCTAATTCTTGCGCCGCTTCACGCACTTTCAGGGCAGTTTTTTTGCTAGCAGAAGCGCCGGCTGTAAACACCCGACTAACAGCGGATTGGCTTACTCCAGCGCGTTTTGCAACTTGCAATGAGGTAATCTTTGTCATCAGTCTGCTGTCCACCCCCCATCAATTAACATATGCGTTCCCGTCATAAGAGAGCTTGCATCAGAAGCTAGATATACAACGGCGCCCATCATATCACTTACTTCGCCAACCCGGCCCAGCTTTATTTTTTCTTCTAGCCATTTCACACGATCTGGATTTGCAAATGTTGGCTCTGTCATAGGAGTGCGCACAAACGTTGGACAGATTGTGTTAACGCGAATGTGATGTGGACCGAACTCTATCGCCATGGCTTTGGTAAATCCCTCTACCGCATGCTTAGTGGCGCAATAAACCGCCCGTTCTATACCACCAACATGCGCCATTTGGCTGGAGATATTTATTAAGCTGCCAGGCTTTCCTTCTTGAATGAGGCCTTTGGCCACAGCTGTGGTCAAAAAATATGCCCCTTTAATGTTGAGATCTACAACAGCATCATAATCTTGCTCCGTCGTATTGATTGCCAAAGAATGTGCCGCTGTGCCAGCTGAGTTTACCAAGATGTCGAATGGCCCATGTGATGCTACCACCTTTTGAGTTGCTTCTATGTCACGGACATCCATTTCGAGAGCGTTAGCTGAAAGCCCTAAATTATGAAGTTTGTCTACGGTTTCCTCTAGTTTCTTTACGGAACGCGCCGCCAATGTTACAGCTGAACCCGCTTGGGCAAGAGCAACTGCGCAACCTAATCCGATACCAGACGAGGCACCTGTGATTAAGGCCCTCTTGCTATCTAAGCGGAATGATGGGGTTTTTGGTAAACTCATTGCATACCCGAATCTATTTCTATTCGACCCACTAAGCGTGCCCTATTGAATTCACGCAAGCGAGAAAATACATCCACACCCAGCTGAGCATAAACGTCCAGAAGATCTACTAGAACCCAGTTTTCACGGATTAAATCACCTTCCACCCTCCAAAAATCTAGGCTCCGCATTGTAATCTTTTGCCCTGCAGGAGCGATGCCCAACCAACCATCACCTGAGACAGTCATTTGCATATTGGGCCAGCCAGTGGCTACGACATAGGGGCCATCTCCGTAAAAATGGCACTTTAAGGAACCAGTTGTTCCACCGCGGCGATCAGGCAATGCTTTGAGAAAAGGAATTTGATGCCAATTTCGGAACCCCGCCAGGCCGCGGGCTGTCCCAATGCCCGCAGGCCCATACCAATTGATCTGGGGGTGCCAATAGCGTTCAGCTTTCATAATTTCAGGTCCACCCTCCAAAGGATGCCGAGAAAGATTAGTAAGCATCTCCGTCACAACGCCCAGACTGTGCGTACCTTGCCTGGCGGATCTTCCATCAAATCTCAAACCGTCCTGCGCCGCAGGGCCAGGTATGAACAACTCACGCCCCAAGCTTGGAGACATCGGCCAAGCATCCGCTTGCAACATCAACTCCGGCAAGTCCCAAATCGCCTGCATCTCAACTACTTTACCCTCAGCAACGCGATAAAATTCATGAAACCGCATATGCGCCAGATGACCAGTCGGTGGGATATCAAGGAAGGGGCTTAAGAAGGTTCCCATATAATGACCCGCGCAACCAATCCAATCAGCACCATCAGCATCCATGCCAGTGCTAATGATCCAGTCACGGCGTTCCAAATCAGGCAGAGCAGTAAACAAGGGGGCATAGGCAACCTCATAAAGCATCTCAGGACCTTCCATGTCACCAAAAGGGTGACACAGATGTACCGTTGCATCCAATGCCATAAAATCTGCTAATCCTGATTTTACAGAAATTGGATCAAAGTTCCTCATGGCCAGACTTAAAGTCGCAATCTGCGCCCTTAGAGTCTCAGCATTTGTCATCATTCAGCCCCTTCACCGTAAGGGACATTTTGCCTGCCATAACGACGAACCCGCAGGTTGCACTGTTCCGCGTGGCCCACAAACCCTTCAAGCATACAAAGCCTTGATCCATAAGCCCCAATTTCTGCTGCAGCCTCATCTGTTATAATTTTCTGATAACTATGGGTTTTAAGAAACTTTCCAACCCAGAGGCCTCCAGTGTAGCGCCCAGCTTTTTTGGTTGGCAAAGTATGATTAGTACCAATTACTTTGTCACCATTGGCAACATTAGTACGAGGCCCGAGAAATAGTGCTCCATAACAGGTCATATGCTCCAAGAACCAATCATCACGATCTGTCATAACCTGAACATGCTCCGATGCAATTTCATCCGCAATTTCTAACATCTCATCATAAGTTTCACACAAAATAATCTCACCATAATCAGTCCAAGACTTACCAGCTGTATCTGCAGTTGGAATAATCTTTAAAAGGCGGTCAATCTCGGTCATTGTTGATCGCGCTAATTTTTCAGAGTTTGTCACAAGGACTGCTGGTGAATTATAACCATGTTCTGCTTGACCCAAAAGATCAGTTGCGCAAAGTTCAGCATCCACTGTTTCATCAGCAATGACCATAGTTTCGGTAGGGCCTGCAAATAAATCAATCCCAACACGACCAAACAATTGGCGCTTTGCCTCTGCCACAAAGGCATTTCCAGGCCCTACCAACATATGTACGGGTTCAATTGTTTCTGTGCCGATTGCCATGGCACCCACAGCTTGAATGCCACCCATGACATAAATTTCATGCGCACCACCTAAATGCATTGCCGCAATGACTGCCGGATTTGGTTTGCCTTTAAAGGGTGGAGTACATGCAATTATACGGGGAACGCCTGCCACCGCAGCTGTTGCTACAGACATATGCGCTGAAGCCACCATTGGAAATTTTCCTCCTGGAACGTAGCAACCAACAGATTGAACAGGGATATTTTTATGACCTAAAATTACTCCAGGCAGGGTTTCAACTTCAATGTCTGACATGGCATCTCGCTGAGCTTGAGCAAAGTTGCGAACCTGTCTTTGCGCAAATTTGATGTCTGCCAATTCACGTTCCGATAGATCTTCAATTAAGTCAGAAATTTCTTGTTCCGATAGACGGAAATAATCTGGCGTGTAATTATCAAATTTTGCCGAAAATTCGCGTAACGCCGCATCACCCCGAACCTCAATGTCCTTTAAAGTTTGTTCAACAACAATTTTTGTTTTTGCGTCGTCCTGTGCACGTTCGACGTCTGGTTTGCCATATTTTAAATAAGTGATAGTCATCAAATTTCCTTAGGTTTCGACACTTGTTTTCCTTTTTGATCGTAGGCTTCCCAACCGTGACCATTGAAAACATCTATTCCCAATTGTGACAGCACACTTGGGAAATCTACCATAACCCAATTGTCTACAATCTTTCCATTTTCTACTTTCCAAAAATCCATATATCGAATTTGAATTTTTTTTCCGGTAGGTTTAACTCCCATGAAAGTCCCACTGTGAACCGCCTCTTGTCGACCAAACGCTGCGGCCCACTCTCCCATATAAAGCCGTGCTTCATCCACGCAGACCTTATCTGAGAAAGCAGCCTGAAAAGGCTTTTGCCAATTATCTTGGAATTCTCGAATACCATCCTTCGTGCCGCAACCGGTGTTTCCCATCCACCGGAAACCCTCACTAAAAAATTCCCCAATATCAACGATACGATGATCGTTAAGGCCATCAACCATTCCCTCAATAACAGACCGTGTTTCCTCTGTTTTTGACATATCTGTGTCTTTGCTCAAAATGGCTTGCTCTGGTCTGGAACCTCTCATCCCTTAACCGCCCCCGAAGTAAGACCACTGACAATCTGACGTTGAAAAAACAAAACCAAAACAAATAATGGCGCTGTGGCTGATACAACAGCAGCTACGGCGAACATCACATTGCCTTCAGTCTGTGTTGTCCCCAAAAAGCTAGCAATTTTTGGAACCATGGTCTGGTTTGATTGGCTCAATAATGTTGCCGTTACTGTGAAGTCGTTGTAAGCAAGCAAAAATGAAAAAAGCCCAGTGGTAATAACACCTGGCCACATAACAGGTACGATGACGTGCCTAAATGCTTGAAACCGGCTACATCCATCAACCATTGCGCTTTCATCAAGATCTTTGGGAATATTGAGAAAAAAGCTGTGCAACATCCACAATGTAAACGGTTGATTAATTGCAACCATAACAATAATCGCTGTTGGCAAATGGCCCCAAAGGTTCCACTCAAAAAAGGGTAAGAGATAGCCCGATACCAAGGTTATGTGTGGCATCGCACGAAATACGAGTGCCAGCATCAACAAGTAAAAAGCATACTTCTTACCCGAACGTGCCAATGCATAGCCACCCAAAGTACCTAAGCTAAGAGATATAATAACGACAGAAACTACCACTATCATTGTATTGAGTGCCGCAACCCAAAAGGATCTTGTGATCCAAGCCCCGAAGTATCCATCACCGGTGAAGGCTCCACCGGTTTCAACTTGAGTACGGACACCACTTATAGCGTAGGCCCAATCTGCCTTAGAGAAAAAGTCGCCCTGTACTTTAAAAGAGCCCCACATGGTCCAAACAAATGGAAAACCAGCAGCAATAATCCAACAAAAAACAAAGACAAAAATCAGGGTGTTCAATGACCAAGGACGTCGATGAATAATTTCAGACATTATACAACCTTCCCTTTGAAGTCTCTCCAAGTCCTGATCAAAACGGGGATAAGCAACACCGCAACGCCCAAAATAGTTAAAACGGAAGTGGCACCTGCCGAGCCAAAGAAGCTACCTTCGCCACCTGCAAGATCATTGAAAATAATCCATGAAAGTGAAGTTGCACTCGCCTGTGCCGAGAAACCGACGATGGGCTCAAAAACCCGAAAATTATCCATCAATTGAATCAACAAGATAAAAACAATTAACGGAACCAAATGAGGTAAAACGACATAGCGCGTACGCTCCCAGCGAGAGGCACCATCAATCATCGCCGCCTCAATTGTGTCCATAGGCACCGTTTGAAGCCCTGCATAAAATACTATGAATGCAAAAGGCGCAGAGTGCCAAATCCCATAAATAATGAGCATAATCCAAGTTAACGTAGGTGAGGCTTTCAGTGATAAGTTTGGGTCTTCAAAAAACCATTGCAACATGGAACCTAAGATTCCCTCAGCATCAATCATCCAAAAAAGTATTAAAGAACCAATTAAGGGTGTCACAATCATTGGAAGAAGTGACACAAAAATAGTTGGACCCTTAAACTGTTTAGGCAAGCTGTTAACACCCAGCGCTATACCAAACCCCAGAAGTAAGACCATTGGGGTTACCACAAATGTATACGTAAGAGTGAATGCAAGGGCCCTGTAAAAAGGTAAATTATAGGTCTTAGTTAAAAAATCTTTAAACGTGGGGCTTTTTTCCCAAGCCTCACTCACCTCGTTTACTGCGAGGTGGTTGCGGTTTGTGTAAGTACCAAACCCATTAAATTTTCCCAACGGCTTATCATTCTTAAGCTGTTCGCTGGCTTTCACATCAACTTGAACTTCAAGCTTACAACCAAAAGGTCCACAGTTATTAACTTCTTTTAAAACTGCACCATGCTCAATGTGGAAAGATTGAATAAATATTGACCCAATCGGTAAAGCAATAAAAAGTATCATCGTCATAAGTGACGGCAGAATAAACCAAAAAAAAGTGCGGTTTTTCATTTGATCGCCTATTGGTTATTAGAAAGGGGAAGAGGCACACCCCTTCCCCTGGTGTTTCCTACTGAAGGAACCCTTTTTCTTTTGCTGCTGCCGTGTAAGCCGCTTCAATATCTGCTAAAGCTTGCTCTGCGCTTTCATTGCCCTGGAGAAAATCAGAAATTTCTGCTCCAAGTGCACCATGCAGCGTACCCATAAACGGAAGCATTGGGTATGGTGCCGCACCATCTGCAGCAGTTGCAGAGACACCAGCCTGTGCCGGACCCGGTGTGTATCCAACGCCAAGCCAAACAGTATCACTATTGTTCGCCTTAATGACGTCCGAAGAAATCCCATTCATCATAGCGATAAATGAAGCCTCAGCATCAGCATCAGAAATATTTGCTGAAATAGATATACCATCCCACCAGAGGGTTGACGCTGGCCGAGCATTGTTGCCCCACGTTGGCGCGCCCGTCAGAACGGTATTCGATGAAACTTGTTCGGTAGAACCTTCGTCATCCAGTACAGCTCCTCCACGAGTACCCCACATGGTTGCTAACGCCAAATTACCGGCTTCCCATTCAGCTTGAGTCGCATTTGAGTCATAAGTTAAGTAATCTGGATTAGAGTACGCAACCAAAGACTTAAGCATGTTTAAGGTTGCGACGCCGTGATCGTTATTAACCGCCACTTCCGCAGTGCCTGGCTTGAAGAAATCAGCGCCTGTACCCATGTACATATTTACAAATTCTTCTCCAAGGTTCCAACCAGCTTTTGTATTTAATGCCACAGGGTAATCCATCAAACCTGCAGATGTAATAGCCTTAGCCGCTTCCAGCACACCTTCATATGTTGTTGGAATACTACTTACTCCAGCCTTATTTAGAATGTCAGAACGTGAAAATAAGTGCTGTGCGTTAGCTCCAAAGGCAACAGCCATAATTTTTCCATCAACAGTGATCATTTGGCTTGGATTTAGACCCGCACCATGCTTTGCAACTAAGGCGTCCAAAGGACGCACCAATCCATCGTTCATAAGTGTGACTAAAGTGGAATTACTTGTAATAACCGACGTATATTGAGCCGGGTTTGCAGTGAGTGCTGCCACCATTATGTCTTTGTGATCCTTAGTTAAGTTCGCCTCAACCGATACACCGTTACCAGAGCAAGCGCTGGCAGCCGCTGTTACGGATTGAATTGCAGGAAAGTCATTCGAAAGAATTTTGACGTTACCAGAAGAAATTCCGCATCCCGCCATTGCTGTACTACCAAGGACAATAAATGCCCCGGCTATCGTTATTTTATTTAGAAACATTTGCTTCTCCCAGTTAAGTTAAGAGATGACAGATCTTGTCATATCTTGGTTAATCCCCAACGCGGGGAATTTTTAAGGGGATTAATCCCCAATTCGCGCACCTGTTTTAATATCAAACAGATGGCAAATTTCTTTAGGTACAGAAATGGAAACCATGTCACCAATTTTTGCCCGATAATCTTTATGTGCTTTAGCCGACACTAATTCATTGTTCACTCGCACTGTGACCATTGTTGCGTCCCCCAAAAGCTCGATTGTGTAGACAGCGGCATTTATTTCGCCACCCTTCTTTACAATACTCGCATCTTCCGCCCGAAAACCAAGCTGCACAGCTTGATTCGGAATATTGAAGCCTGCAACTTTTAGGTCACCACCAATAAATTTTTTATCAATCAAATCTCCTCTGACCAGATTCATCGCCGGTGCACCAATAAAACTTGCCACAAATGCATTAGCCGGTTGGTCATAAATTTCCGTTGGACTTCCAACCTGCTGGACCACGCCGTCCTTCATCACTACCACTCGGTCGGCAAGAGTCATCGCCTCTATCTGATCGTGCGTCACGTATATCGTAGTTACCTTAAGTTCATGGCTTAGGTTTTTAATTTGCGCACGGGTTGAAACGCGAAGTTTTGCATCAAGGTTCGAAAGTGGTTCATCCATAAGAAATACGTTGGGTTCTCTAACGATTGCTCGGGCAAGTGCTACCCTTTGTCTTTGTCCACCCGAAAGCTCAGCTGGCTTTCTATGTAAAAATTCATGTAACTCGACCATAGAGGATGCACGCATCACGCGACTTTTATGCTCAATTTCTGGGATTTTTCTAACTTTAAGAGGAAACCGGATATTTTCATATACATTCATATTTGGGTAAAGAGCGTAAGATTGGAAAACCATAGCCACGTTTCTGTCTTTTGGGTCTAGGTCATTAATCCGAACGCCATCTATAAATATATCACCCTCTGTTACCTCTTCAAGCCCTGCAATCATTCGCATCGTCGTTGTTTTTCCGCACCCAGAGGGCCCCAAAAGAACGAGGAACTCTTCATCTGCGACCGTAAGGTTAAAATTCTCCACTCCAACAAACGAACCCCATCGCTTTGACAAATTTTGAAGCTTAATCTCGGCCATTAAAGTTCCCTAAAAAGAACAGAATCTAATTTGCATACGCTTGCAAAAAAAACTACTACTTGGCAAGCAATTCCTTTCAATAAAAACTCACAAATGAAAGCTTAAAAATCTGAGCTTACCACTTTGAACAGAAATGAGAAACTTTACATGTCGGAATTTCAATCCGAAAAGAGGCTCGTCAGGGATTATTATGAAGCCCTAGACACAGCTAATTATGCAGAAATAACTGATGTTTTATTGAAATTTACAGCTAAAGATTATGCCTGGCGTGCTTTTCATCCTTTTGGTCTCATGACAGACATTGAAGCTATTAGCGACACTTTCTGGAGACCCTTTCGACGCTCCATCCAGCATTTACAACGCCGAATGGATGTATTTTTTGCTGGCAATAATTTTATAGACGATGGAGAATCAGTGTGGGTATGCTCCATGGGACACCTCATGGGTCTTTTTGATAAAGCTTGGTTAGGCATTCAGCCCACCAACAAAATTATATTGCTCCGATATGCGGAATTTCACAAAATTGAGAATGGTAAAATTGCGGAAACCGCATTCTATTTTGATATCCCTCATCTGATGATCCAAGCGGGTTACAAGCCATTTAAAAATCCTACCGGAAAACATTTAGTACAACCAGGACCCGCGACACACGATGGTCTGTTGTTTGAAGATGCACCTCAAAAAGACAGTCAAAAAACTATGGATGCAATGCACGCTATGATCAGCGACCTTGGAACATGGCAACTTGGGCTGCCTTTGGAAGAGGAATTAAAGCGAACATGGCATAATGATATGCTTTGGTGGGGACCAGCAGGTATTGGTTCTTCTTACACTATCGAAAGATATGCCAAACAGCATTCAGGGCCTTTTCGCGCGGCTATGAGTGATCGCTCATCAACGGGGCATATCGCTCGCATTGCCGAAGGTCACTACAGTGGGTTTTTTGGATGGCCAAATTTCACAGCAAAACCAACTGGTGGTTTTATGGGTTTACCACCAAGCAATAAATCCTGCGAATTCAGAGTAATCGATATTTATCGACGCGAAGGCAATAAATTGAAAGAAAATTGGGTGTTTATTGATCTTCTTCATTTCTTCAAACAATTAAATGTCGATATTTTAAATAACTTAGAGAATTCTAAAAAATGAAAATATTAGATGCTCATCATCATTTGTGGAATTTGTCAGCAGTAGAATATCCGTGGCTCAATGCTAAAGACCAAAAACGCTTTTTTGGTGACCCTTCACCAATCCAACGTGATTACTTAATAGACGAATTTAGACATGACGCTGAAAAGCAAGAGGTTGTAGGTTCTGTTCACATTCAAGTTGGAGCAAAAAACCCTCTGGACGAAGCCATTTGGGTTCATTCAGTCTCACAAGAAAACCCAGATTGGCCCATGGTACAGGTAGCGTTCTGTGATTTAACGGCGCCAAGCCTATCGGATGATATTGAAAAATATTTAAGCATTCCAACAGTTCGCGGAGTACGACAAATAATAGGACGTGCTCCAGAAGAAGACAATGAAACTGGCACGAACGACCTTTTGAAATCAGACGCCCTGTTGGCAGGACTCAAGTTAATAGGTTCGAAAGGACTATCTTTCGATCTTCAGCTTATTCCTGAGCTAATCCCAGCCACATGCGAAATTCTTCAAGATGTGCCAAATACAAAAGTTGCACTGTGCCACGCTGGCTCCCCACATGACCGTAGTGTTTCTGGATTGAAGGATTTTTCTAGATCAATAGCAGGCTTGGCTAACTTAAAAAATGTTACATGTAAACTTTCAGGCCTTGGCATGTTTGACCACAATTGGACGCCCAAAAGTATCACACCGATAGTTGATACTTGTTTAAATCAGTTCGGGGAAAATCGATGTATGTTTGGTTCTAATTTTCCAGTTGATAGTCTTTATTCAAATTACAGCAAGTTGGTAAAATCCTACAAGGATATAATTCCAGATGACTGCCATTTATCAGTTTTTTACAGTGTAGCGAAACATTTTTATTTTGACAAAGTGTAGAATATGTCAAACTACCAATGGCGTTAAACCCAAGCTATTATTTAATAAAAGTCTTAAAGATTGCAAAAACGCTCTCAGAAAAACCGCTCGTTTTTCACTAGAATGTCTTTGATGGTGTCAATGGCACGTTGAATTCTATCAATCGGTTCGACACCGATCGACATCCGCAAATAACCCTTTGTGCTTTCGCCATAAGCGGAACCGGGCACCAAAGCAACATTATGATCATTTAAAAGATGTTCCGCGAGATCATAGGTATCCTCAAAATAATCACTTAAATTAATAAGGATGTAGAACGTTGATGAACCCTTAGCATATTTAATATTAGCTTGATCAAGCCTATCCAAAACTTCTTGCCTTTTCAATTCAATGCTCTGAGCTTGTGGAACAGTAACCGCTCTAATTTTGTCAAAATATTTAGCAAGATAAAGTTGCAAAACTGTGGGTGCACAAGTAATTAAATGTTGGTTCAGAGTTAACATCTGGTCGATTATACTTTTATTAGCCATTACAAAGCCAATTCGCCATCCAGACAACCCCATTGACTTTGAGAGAGAGTTTACCACGATGACATTATCTAATTCAGGTTGTATCGATACGCCTGAGGTAAAGCCATCATTGGCAACAAAATCAGAGTAAGCCTCATCTATGAGGACTGTTATGTTTCTGTGCCGACATGTTTCAACCAGAGATAGAATTTCTTTTGAACTGTAAACCGTACCAGCAGGATTGTTTGGGCTATTTAAAATAACCAGCTTTACCTTTTTAGATAGAAATGCATCTACGTCATTAAGGTTAAAATTTATGGGGACAAATTTAATTTTTGCGCCTGCTAATGTAGCTTGGTGTTCATAGCTGAGCCATGCGGGCTCAAAAGCAAGCACCTCATCTCCAGGATCCAGAACTGTCATCATAGTCATGAACACCAGTATTTTTGAACCTGCAGAAATTAGGATATTATCTTTTTGGCAAAGGCTTCCTGAATAAGTCGAGTTGTAATACTCAACAATTTTTTGACGCAGCGCAGGAAGACCTCGACTATCTGTGTAATGGAACCCGCGCTCCATATCTATTTCATCAAAAGACACTTGAGGAAAATCAAAAAAGGCCTCGCCAAGGGAAAGCGTAATGACATCGTCACCAGTACGCTTTTTTTCATACACTAGCTCATTAAATTTAATGGAAATAGCTTCAGAGATTTGGCGACTTCGTTCACTCAACGGAAACTCTTTCTTTAAAAAAAATCGAGACTAATAAATAGCATTAGTGTAAAATGATGTCTATCAAATTACAGCGCTCATAAATTAAAATTGCACTTTCAATTTATGTGAAATTATACTATTATTGAACAGTAATATGTCAGCATCAAAGAGATGCATTTTGTCTTCTAGTAGAACACCGTTATCATAAACGGGGAGGTCATTTGTTAGCATCAAACCATACAATTGGACAAAATATTCCTGAGAGGGAACGTTACCAATTTAAAAATAAAGAATATCAATTTCCCACAGCTCCTCACAACATCTTTGTTAAAAAATCAGTTTTGTATTTTGTCCAAGGACAGTCGAAAAAACAAAAATTTTGAAATTTTGCTATGATCAGACAGTTTCTTAATCATGGCTATATTTAGAGAAAGTAAATCCACAATTAGGCATTTTGATACTCGCATCATTAAGCCTATTCTTAAAAATTTACTCAAGAGATAAAAATGACGATATCGATAGGCAATAGAAAACTTGGAAAGGGCTCGCCCGTACTGATAGTAGCAGAAATATCAGCAAATCATGACGGTGATTTGCAACAGGCATTAAATTTAGTCAGACAGGCAAAAGCTGCTGGCGCAGATGCAATAAAGCTTCAAACCTATACTGCTGATACAATTACTTTGAAATGTGAAAAGCCTGATTTTAAAATACCAAAAACATCGCCTTGGGCCTCTTATAAAACATTGTGGGATTTGTATAACGTCGCCTACACACCTTGGGAATGGCATGCCCAGATTTTCGAGGAGGCCAATAACAACGAACTACTTTTCTTTTCGAGCCCATTTGACCACAGTGCAGTTGATTTCCTAGAAGGTTTTGACGTTTGCGCTTACAAGGTTGCTTCACCAGAAATCAACGATGTTAATTTGCTAAAGAGGATAGCAAAGACCAAAAAACCAGTCATTGTTTCAACAGGAATTGCACGTAAAGAGGATATCGATCTCGCAGTTTCTGTTCTTCAATCAGAAGGGGTGGAAATTATATTGTTAAAATGTACAACAGCATATCCAACACCTATCGAGGAAATGGGTTTGTTGAGTATACCAATGATGCGGGATGATTACGCTTTAGATGTTGGTTTATCTGATCATAGTCTCGGCTTTGTGGCACCTGTTGTTGCTACAACATTAGGTGCAGTTTTAATTGAGAAACATATAAAACCGGATCATAATAGTGATTCAGTCGATGGAAATTTTTCTTTGGCCAGCAATGAGTTTAGATTGATGTGCGAGGGTGTCCGCGAAGCAGAGGCAGCGCTTGGCTTGCCAAGCTACGACTTACCTCAAAGTGTGATGGATAATTATAGTGGTGGCCGTTCTCTTTATGTAGCAAAAAATATAAAAAAAGGTGAAATTTTAACCAACAAAAATATTAGATCAGTCCGGCCAGGGTTTGGCTTACATACAAAATACTTTGATGATATTATTGGCACGAAAGCTAATAAAGATCTTAGCCTTGGTGACCGTCTTGATTGGTCCTGCATAGATAAGTCATGACCCGAGTCTCAATTGTTTACGAAGCAAACGAGAAGGTTGGGTTTGGTCACTTCAATAGGTGCAGAAATCTCTGTCATTATTTAAACAAATCGCAGATGAATGCCTGCATGGTAGACTTGAAATCTTTGCAATCTTGGACAGATTTTTCCGATCAAATTGTCATAATAGACGTTAGCCTTACAACAAAAATTAACCTTGATGAAAATTTCAAAACAGCAAGATTGCTAATTGGCCTCGATTGGTTCCAAAAACAGAAAGTAGACATTAATATTGTCGCTTTTGCCCANCAGAAACCCAAAGCNAACCTTAAAGTTTATGAAGGCTTTAAATACTTGATGATAGANCCCAAAATTNCAGATTTAGAACCCTGTAATGGCAAAAACCTTGGNAAAAGNGTTCTAGTAATGGTTGGTGGGGGAGATGTGAAAAAAATTGGTTTTCATGNAGCAGACCAACTTCATGATAGAGGGTATGACGTTCANTTGGTTCGAGGGCNTTTTTCATCAACGTTCCATTANAANCGACCATATAAGATTAGCAAAAATGAAAAAAATATACCCCAAGTTATAANTGAAGCAGATTGGATGGTTACAAATGGTGGAGGGTGTCTATTTGAGGCGTTGGCGGCGGGACGGCCAGCCCTCGCATTTGCCCAAACNAAATTTGAAGATACGATCATCAAAGAATGCTCTCGTCATTCTGTCATACTNGGAAACAGCNTAGATGATCTAGATAAGCCAAAACAANTAGAGAAAATTGTAGCCGCTGGAAGAAGCCTCATTGATGGNAGAGGTCTAGAACGCATNACAGAAATTATTAAAAAGGCTTCCTCATGACATGGCTAGTTGCTGTGACCGCNGGCAAATGGCAAAAATACGCTATACAACAGGCTAAACTAGCAGGTTTAAAAATTGTGGCTATCGATGATGATCCGCATGCAGAGGGCTTTTCTGATGCTGATCTTGTCTTATGCATGGACATTTTTGATATTGATGGCATTCAAAAAGAGTTATCAAAACATAAGATATATCCAGATGGTGTCAGCAGTTTTACCTCCGAGGCAGGAATGAAAACAGCAGCCACACTTCGGACTATTTATTCGCTGCCAGGCATTTCTCTTGAAGACGTTGATTTGTTCATTAACAAAGTAACCCAGCGGAAAAGATGGGGTCAGTACAATATACCTGGCCCAAACTGGTTCAAGGCATCCACAATTGAAGAGTTCCAGAAAAAAATCAAAGCATTAAAATTTCCGGTCATTATGAAACCAGTGGACGGTTCTGGCAGTAGGGGCATAACAAAACTAAACAGTCATCAAGATGAAATTGATATCAAAACTGCATTTGACAAAGCGTTCAAGTCATCAAAGTCAAATTGCATCATTGTAGAAGAGTTTATTAATGGAACCGAATATACTGCTGAGGTTTTCGCACACAATGGTGTCATTAATGTTCTAGCTATTACACAAAAGAAAAAGGTAACAGGAACAAATAATACAGTTGCATCAGAACTAGCATCGCCACTTGTAGAAATTAAAACTCTGCAGCAAATTAAGTCAGCTGTGAGAAAAGCCTATCAAGCATTGAATTTACAGGATGGTCCTGGCCATATAGAGTTAATCACAACAGACCAACAAGAAATTTTTTTTATTGAAGCCGCTGGTAGGGGAGGTGGCTTCATGGTTTTTGATAAATTAGTGCCTACTATTAGTGGTGTAAATATCGCACTTGCCACTGCTTTGAATGCTTGTGGCAAAAAAGTGAGTGACTTGATGTCTAACAGAATTTCACCAAGGTACTCGGCAGTTTTGCGTTTTATTCCATCAAAACCTGGAACAGTAATCGCTATTGACGGGTTTGACAGCATGGATAAAATTGCCAATGTAGAAGCAGAACCTTTTGTAAGATTGGGTGACGTTATGTCCGATGCAGCACATGATGGAGATAGGATGGGATATATTTTATCCACCTCTAAAACACCCACAGATGCGCAAAAGTTGGCTAATAAAGCTGAGAAACTTCTCACAATCAAAGTCACATGAATCAGATAGTCATTGATACCCACCTCCACTTGGATTCTAACAAATATAGCAATCCCTCAGAGGCAGCAGATGCTCTTGAGCAAGACCGTAAAGCGGCAGGAATAGACCATTGTATTGTCTTACATCTTCTATCGCAAAATTGGTCAAAAGAAGAATTTTCTGATGCGTTGTCCGATTATCCATCGCTTCATGGATTCGTAAATGTTCATCCTGAGCACTCAAATTGTTTAAATGATCTAGAACAAGCGATAAAAAGTTTGCAGTTTTGTGGCCTGAAACTTCATCCACGTTTGCAAGAATTTTCTATTGGTAGCGCCTCTACAAAAGCACTTGTTCGGAGGGCTGGTGACCTTGGAGTTCCAGTTTTGATTGATGCTTTTCCAGATGGAACTCACATAATGCAAGGGTTCGATGCCCTGTCATATGTAAAATTAGCAAACTCATGCCCCGATACAAAAATTATTGTCGCACATATGGGTGGCCATCATGTTCTTGATTTTGTTATGCTAGCGAAGCGTGTGCCAAACCTATATTTTGATATTTCCTATTCTTTTTTATACTACCGAGGCAGTTCTGTGATCACAGATATGATTTATGGAATGCGGAGTATGAAATTTGATAGGATTTTCTACGGTTCAGATTACCCAGACCGTGGCTTGAAGGCCACGCTTGATCAAAGTATCGCAGTGTTTGACCAACATACCGTGAGTGCTTTGGAAAAAAATAAAATTCTTTACTCCAATGCATCAGAATTTTTTGGATTCAGTTAATGACCAATGGGTTTAAAAACCTCAAAGCGGTAACAGATTTTGTTGATTCTCGTGTTCTGGAATTGGACGATGATGTCAGAGCAGTGGGTTGGGGAAGTCAAGAAAGCCAAGAACTACGTTTTGACTATCTTATTAAAGATTTTAACCTTAACAGCAAAACTATTTTAGACGTTGGGTGTGGTTTAGGGGATTTTCTTCATTATCTCAAAAAGTCAGATATTAAAGATTATCAATATATTGGCTTAGACATTTCCAAAAATATGATTGAAAGTTGTCGGGAGCGTCATCAGCAAGATAATGTTCAATTTTATCAAGGCACCATTTTTGAATACGATTTTGAAACAATTGATGTAGCGATATTGTCAGGTGCTCTATCCTATAAATATAAAGAAGCTACCTCGGCTGCAAAAGCTACACTTGAAAAAATGTTTCAGCTCTCCACGGAAGGCGTGGCTTTAAACTTTTTATCTACAACAGCAGATTATGAGCTTGAAAAAAACCAACATTATGATCCAGCAATCATTTTGACATGGGCCTTAAATCTCAGCAAGAAAGTAAGCCTTTATCACGATTACCCTCTTTATGAATTTACGATCATGTTGAAAAAATAATATTATTTTTATTTGATGACACTATTTGTCATCCCTTAGAATTCAGGTGTTTAATTGCTAGACCAATGAATAAATAGTCCAGTATTTAAATTATCTAATAAAAAGACGTCAAAATTTTGTTAAATATTATGAATGAAACACAAAATTAAAATTTGACAGAAACGTAATTACTAATGTTGGTTTAGCTGACTAAACAATTTAATAATTTGGGAAAATCAGGAAAAATTTATGATCCATTACCCCAAACGACACCGATTGCCAGTAATTACTTTACTAATATATTGCTTATATCAGACTATTTCACCGTTAATTATTCTATGTTCATTGTCGCTTGCCGCGTTTCGCAGTTTAAAAGAACCATCACATTTAAAACAACTAGCAGATCGTTTTGGCTTGGGGGCAATTGGCCATTCTGATGCAATATGGTTTTACGCTGCCTCCTTAGGGGAAATGAACGCCGCCCGTCCGTTGGTTAAGGTTTTTCTTGATAATGGGTATAACATTTTACTAACTCATTTATCTCCTGCAGGACTTGAAGCAGGTAAACGGTTTTTTGGTAACAATCCTCGAGTGACTCATCGTTACATGCCATTAGATTTTTTTATATTCGTTAAAGTGTTTTTACGACGCGCTCGCCCCAAATGTGGAATAGTGCTTGAAGTCGAAATATGGCCAGCAATGCTTTTAGAGGCTGATAAACTTGGCGTACCCATGTATCTGGCTAATGGCAATTTATTAGAGAAATCAATGCCACGATTAAAGACTTGGAGGCGAAGTGGTTTGCACATGTACAGATTGTTTGACCATATATTTACTAGGGCTGAAGACTTTGTAAAAAGATATGAAGCTGCTGGCGTCCTAAAAAAAGACCTTACAATAACTGGTGAGCTAAAATTGGACACTCCACGCGACCCCGTGTCAATCTCAAAAGGTCAATCCTGGAGAAACGCTTGGGCTGGAAAACAATTTACTTTTTTGATTTCTTCCTCGATCAAAGCTGAAGAAGATATCTTGATGGACTGTTGCATTGATTTATTAAAACAGGTTCCATCGATTAAAATTATCTGGGTCCCCCGCAGCCCTCAGAGGTTTGCCGCCATAGGTCAAAAAGCAAAAAAAGCTGGTATCCTTTCATTTAAACGTAGTGAATACAACAACACTATCTCCGACAAAGTTCAAATTTTTATTGGAGATACAATCGGAGAAATGGATATCTATTTAGGCATGGCTGATATTGTTTTTGTAGGTGCTAGTTTCAGTGACTGGGGTGGTCATAACATTGTCGAACCACTATCAGCAGGCTGCCCAGTAATGATGGGCCCCTCAACATTTGGGATTGATTTTATTGCAAAAGAGGCTGCAGAAGAGGGAATATTCAAGTCATTTAATTCACCAGACCAAATGAAAAATTTTATTATAACTATTGCCCAATCCCCTGAAAAGTTGAAAGAACTGCGACTGGCTGCTTCACGGTTTTTCAAAAGTCGCAAAAGCGCTGCTGAACTATGTTATGAGGTCATCAGCTTTGATGTTTAAAACAATATCAAACCATAAGTTTTTTGCTATAATCAGATCGTATCTGAAGCTATTTAACCTGCTGCCTAGAAAAAACAAATCAGATATTACAATTTGTAAAATTAAGTTCTCAACAGTAGAGAGTATCCTACTTGTTCGAATGGAAAGAATATGAATAGAAACCACCGAAAAGGTCGAGAGCACCTGCCGTATGCTGTGCCTTATGGAAGACAAGATATATCACAGGCTGATATTGATGCAGTGGTTTCAGTTCTGAATTCAGACTATTTAACCCAAGGCCCAAAT
>NZVF01000031.1 GCA_002698165.1 Planktomarina sp.
ACTATTGCTCTCCAAGAGCTCAAATATTGCCAGCTTGCGTTCCTGATCAATTTCAGGTGTGGGTGAAGGAAGATTTCTATCATCCAGTTGTATATCTGAAATGTACGTCATTTGTCTGATAGTTTAGCTAAACGAGCTCTTGCTGACAATCGATGTGCTTTTAGTCCCTTGAAAACAGTTGATGTATCTTCTGCAAGACCAATTTTGTTAAAAATGTCCTTAACTTTTTGGTATTCCCTAGGAATTATAGACCGCAATGTTATAAACTTTGGAACAAAATAAGTTTGTTTTCTGTCAAGAATTTTTTGCATCATAACCCCATACCCCATTTTGTGGAGCATAAACTAAATGTTGAAGAATTCTCAAGTGATGTCGGGTTGGTTTAGCGATGTTGTGGCGTTTGGCCGGACGGGGCTAAATAAGGTTGCGTAACATCTCTTAATACGGCTTCCAGTGCCTCGACATAAAGCCTTATTGATCCAGCACCAGCCATAATCAATTCTATGCAGCCCATTCCATCATCCTCTGCTTTAAAGCTAATGCCAAGTAATGAAAAAACTAAATTTGGATCACGACGGTTGATTTGACTCGTCTGTACATTTTTGACGTCTGCAAATGTTAGAACGGATTGAACCCGCTCAGCAGCTTTCAATTCTGTAGTCTCCCAAAGGTACCGGTTTAGAAGAATTGAAAACTGTCTTTTTTTGTTGCTCCAATTCATTTCTTTGCACCGAAACACGGCATCCTGGGTCATTGTAGAAATCACTCGCAGGTCCTCTTGGGTAAAAGCGATCAACCGAAGCGGTTTCCGAGAATAAGCCCTGGGGTAACTTTTGCTCATCTTCCCCGAATCCGTTCAATTTTAGCCCCACAATTTTGGAGTTTTTCTTCTACTCGTTCATATCCTCGGTCTAAATGATAAACACGGTTTATTAAGGTCTCTCCCTCTGCCGCTAAACCGGCGAGTATCAGTGACACTGACGCACGCAAATCTGTAGCCATCACAGGAGCACCTTTAAGCCTATCGACACCCAAAACTATTGCAGTGCCGCCGTTAACACTAATTTTAGCACCCATTCGGCTTAGTTCTGGCGCATGCATGAAACGATTTTCGAAGATTTTTTCCTCCAAAATGGATTTCCCAGTTGCGGTGCACAGGAGTGCCATCATTTGTGCCTGTAAGTCGGTTGGAAATCCTGGAAAGGGTTCTGTTTTAACATTTATTGCTTTTAGGCCTGCATCGCTGCGTTTCACTCTTATACCAGTTTTTGTCTGTTCAACTATAATTCCACATTCATCTAATTTTTCACAAAATGCTGTCAAAAGTTCTATTTTGCCACCCAAACATTCGATTTCTCCACCAGTAAATGCGGGTGCTAACATGTAAGTACCGAGTTCTATGCGGTCGGTTACAACTCTATGTGTAGCACCGTGCAAGCGATCCACACCTTGGATCGTGATTGAGGATGTTCCTTCACCTTCAATTTTGGCACCCATAGAAATTAAACATTGGACTAGATCTACAATTTCTGGCTCACGTGCTGCATTTTTTAATATAGTGGTACCTTTAGCTAATGATGCCGCCAGAAGAGCATTCTCGGTTGCACCAACTGAAACAAATGGAAAATCAATATTGGCACCCGTCAGTCCATTAGTGGCTTTTGCGTGTATATAGCCATCGTGTAACTCAATTTCTGCGCCAAGGGCTCTCATAGCCATGAGATGAAGATCGACAGGACGCGCTCCAATGGCGCAGCCCCCTGGTAATGAGACCACCGCTTGACCTTCGCGTGCCAGCAAGGGTCCCAAAACCAGAATTGATGCTCGCATCTTTCTTACAATGTCGTAGGCAGCAGTAAAATTATTGAGTTTGTTTGAAGACATGGTCAGTACTTTACCATCTTGCATGGTGGATACTTCTGAACCGAGGCTCTCGAGTAGGGTTGTCATTGTTTTTATGTCGGACAGTCGTGGTGCATTCGTCAGAGTTAGTGGCTCTTCGGACAACAGCGTTGCGGGCATTAACGTTAAGCACGCATTTTTTGCACCAGCTATTGGTATTTTTCCATTTATCTCACCACCACCTGTTACTAAAATCGCATCCATTTAGTTGTCCTTTGACATATTTTTATTGCTGATCGCGGCGCGTGCCTTGGCCTGCTTCTTGCGACGAGCCATATTTTTTTTAAGTGCCACTTTCAATCTTTCTTCACGAGACGATTGAAGGCTCTCTCCCTTTTTATTGGATTTCTCTGCCATAAAATAAGTTTACCGCAAGGTATCTTCAGGGTCCAGTTGAGGATAGAAGACAATTAAAAATTCAGCAAAATATATTTAAAGACTTTCTCCTTAGACTTGCGTAAAATTGTAAGAATGTCTAAGTCGCGCTACTAGTGCTGTGGTAGCTCAGTGGCAGAGCACACCCTTGGTAAGGGTGAGGTCGAGAGTTCAATCCTCTCTCACAGCACCATAAACTGTTTATGGACAATTATTACACTACCTATTGGAGACCAAAATGTTTGCCCGAATATACCAACCGTCAAAAACAGCCATGTCGTCGGGCAATGCAAAAACAAAGTTTTGGGTTTTAGAGTATTCTCCAAATCAGGGAAAAAAAGTTGATCCTTTGATGGGTTGGACCTCCAGTGACGATACGCAATCTCAGGTGAGTATTAAGTTTGACACCAAAGATGCTGCTTTAGCCTATGCAAAAGCTAATGATATAGTGGTTTCAGTCCATGAACCGCAAACACGTAAGGTGAATGTTCGTGAGGGCGGCTATGGTGAGAACTTTGCAACAAATCGTCGTGGTGTTTGGACCCATTAGAATTAAACGATTTCGCTTTAAGTAACTTCAAGCGTTATTTACTTTAATTGCCATTATTTAGGTGACTTTTGGAATTGTAAGCAGTGGGTACAATTCTAATCCTCAGGCCTCATCCTGTGGATTTTGTCAGAACAAAGTTTAAAAATTTACCATTTGATAAAATTTTTTTTTGTGCGATAATGAGTCTAACAATAGCCAAGTGGAGAAATCTATGAGTAGCCAATTGACTTCGGGAATTGCCCCCGACCGTCTCAGCAATGACGAACTGGCACAAAATTTTTCAGACCTGCATTCGCCACTTCAACCACATGAAGTGAAAGTTGCAGCAGATCGTTGCTATTTTTGTCACGACGCACCTTGCGTAACGGCTTGTCCCACTGACATTGATATTCCCTTATTTATTCGGCAAATTAGCACTGGAACTTCCGAAGCTGCTGCCAAAACCATTTTTGACATGAACATTTTAGGGGGTATGTGCGCACGTGTTTGTCCCACGGAAGAACTTTGTGAGCAGGCTTGTGTACGTGAAATTTCTGAAGGTAAACCGGTTGAAATTGGTCGCTTACAACGCCACGCAACTGATACGTTAATGGCGCAACACGTTCATCCCTATTCGAGGGCGACTTCAACTGGAAAAACGGTTGCGGTTGTTGGTGGTGGGCCTGCTGGGCTGTCCTGTGCGCACCGCTTGGCAATGCTTGGGACTAATGTCGTTATATATGACGCGCGACCAAAGATTGGTGGTTTAAATGAATATGGCATAGCTGCTTATAAATCNACGAATGAATTTGCCGCCAAAGAAATTGAGTGGTTGNTAGCCATCGGAGGGATCACGGTAGAAAATAACAAAGCTTTAGGTAAGAATATCAATCTTGACGATCTAGTGAAGGATTTTGATGCTGTTTTCTTNGGTGTAGGCTTAGGTGGTGTTAATGCTCTGGACATCGCTAGCTCTGAAAAATCAGGTGTTTCTGATGCNGTTGCTTTCATCGAAACACTCCGCCAGACAACTGACCTTTCTACTCTTCCAATAGGACGGAACGTTGTCGTTGTTGGTGGTGGAATGACTGCCGTTGATGCTGCTGTTCAATCAAAGTTATTGGGCTCTGAGCAAGTGACGATTGCTTACCGGCGTGGTCGTGAGGCCATGAGTGCAAGCCGCTACGAACAAGATCTCGCGGCTAAGCATGGGGTAAAGTTGATGTTTAACGTTCAGCCAAAAATGCTACATGGAAATGGTGCTGTGACTGCGCTTGAGCTGGAATACACTGCTAATAAAAATGGTAAACTTGAANCTACAGGTGAGACCCTGCACGTTGCTGCAGATCAAGTTTTTACCGCGATTGGTCAAACTTTAAAAACTAATGGTGATCTGAAGCTTGAGGGCCGAAAAATTGCTGTAAATGGTGTTGGCCGTACCAGCCGTGATGGCGTTTGGGCTGGGGGCGATTGTGCCTCAAGTGGTGATGATCTTACAGTAACGGCTGTGGCTGAAGGTCGTGATGCGGCAATGGATATCCATAAAACCTTTATCAAAGGAGCTTAACAATGGCGGATCTAACAACAGATTTCTTAGGAATTAAAAGCCCAAACCCATTTTGGCTTGCGTCTGCGCCACCTACGGATAAGGAATATAATGTTCGTCGGGCTTTCGAGGCTGGCTGGGGCGGTGTCGTTTGGAAAACGCTTGGTGCCGAGGGACCGCCTGTCGTTAATGTAAATGGTCCGCGTTACGGGGTAATCCACGGCGCGGATCGCCGGGTGCTCGGTCTAAATAATATTGAACTCATTACCGATAGATCTTTGGAGGTAAATCTTGAAGAAATCACTCGGGTAAAGAAAGACTACCCTGATCACGCAATGGTTGTATCAATTATGGTGCCTTGTGTTGAAGAGGCATGGAAAGATATCTTATCCAAAGTAGAAGACACAGGCGCCGATGGAATAGAGCTTAATTTTGGCTGCCCACACGGTATGTCGGAACGAGGTATGGGTGCTGCAGTTGGGCANGTTCCTGAATACATTGAAATGGTTACACGTTGGTGTAAACAATACTATTCCAAACCCGTAATCGTAAAGTTGACACCGAATATAACTGATGTTCGTTTGCCTGCTGCCGCGGCAAAGCGGGGCGGTGCTGATGCTGTATCTTTGATCAACACTATAAATTCAATTATCTCTGTCAATTTAGACTCTATGAGCCCAGAGCCCTCCATCGATGGCAAGGGCTCCCATGGTGGATACTGTGGGCCCGCAGTCAAACCAATTGCGATGTCGATGGTCTCNGAAATAGCACGTGCGCCAGAAACTGCTGGTCTGCCTATATCAGGCATTGGGGGTGTGACCACATGGCGTGATGCAGCCGAATATATTACATTGGGGTGTGGTAATGTACAGGTTTGCACCGCAGCGATGACGTATGGCTTCAAAGTTGTCCAAGAAATGATAACTGGTTTATCTCAATGGATGGATGAAAAAGGCCATACCTCAATTCAAGACTTCANGGGAGCAGCAATTCCAAATACAACAGATTGGAAGAATTTAAATCTTAATTACATAGCTAAGGCCGTAATTAACCAAGATGACTGTATTAACTGTGGCCGTTGCTACGCTGCTTGTGAAGATACTTCTCACCAAGCTATTGCTATGTCAGAGGACCGNACATTCAGTGTCATCGATGAGGAATGCGTAGCATGTAACCTTTGTGTTGAAGTTTGTCCTGTTGAAAACTGTATNACCATGGTGGAACAAGAAGCCGGAACAATTGATNNACGTACTGGTAAAACTGTATCGNCTGATTATGCCAATTGGACTACGCATCCAAACAATCCAGAGATTATTGCGGCGGAATAGTCAAGGAGCCAGCATTCGTCGGTAGAGGTGGTCTAGAAATATTTCTGCTTCACCGAAAGAAGTCTCCTGTCCAGTAACAGCCTGCACCTGAACGTCAAAATCTGCATAATGTTGGGTTAGCGACCAAATCGAAAAGATAAGGTGATAAGGATCGATTTTTGCCAGTCGTCCTTGTTGTATCCATTTGTCTATGACTCGAACTTTGTCTTCAACTAAATAACGAAGATCAGTTTCCAAAATGGACTTAATTCGTGGTGCACCTTGTACTATTTCGTTGGCAAAAAGACGACTTTCCCTCGGAAAGTCGCGAGAGGCGTGTAGTTTATTAATTACGTAAATTATGATTTCCTCAATAGGATCGCCATCCTTGTCTAATTTCTTTAATGGGGCAAGCCAAGTTTGTAAAAGTTCTGCTAAAACTGCTGAATGAATNGCTTCTTTTGANGGGAAATAATAAAGAAGATTTGGTTTNCTGAGACCGGCGGTAGAAGCAATTAGATCCAAGGTGGCACCACGAAAACCAAATGTCGAAAACACATCAAGCGCTGCATCTAAGATCGTAGCCTGATTCTTACGTTGTATTCTTGTTTTACCAAGTTCTATCATTTGGTTTTCTTTTCTTTTTGAGCTTTAATAATTTCATTTATTATNNCGAAATGCAAAGCAATTTCTTGACTGCTTGGTATCGTCTGCTAGCGTCAATTTTACCAAACGGTAAAAACATTTTGTAGGAGTAATAAATGAGCTCAATAGCGGCCGCTGGTGAAAACCTAAAAATTAATGGAGCACGTCTTTGGGACAGCTTGATGGAAATGGCAAAAATTGGTCCTGGTATTGCTGGTGGAAATAATAGGCAAACTCTTACAGATGAAGATGCTGAAGGACGNGAACTTTTTGAAAAATGGTGTAAAAAAGCTGGTTGTGAAATGGGACTTGACCAAATGGGTAATATGTTTGCCCACCGTGCTGGTACCGACAGCACTGCGCTTCCTGTATATGTAGGATCACATCTGGATACTCAACCAACCGGTGGCAAGTANGACGGTGTCTTGGGAGTACTTGGAGGGTTAGAAATTCTACGAACTTTAAATGACCTGAAGATAAAAACAAAACACCCTATCGTTGTCACTAATTGGACTAACGAAGAAGGCACGCGATTTGCACCCCCAATGCTTTCATCTGGGGTATTTGCAGGAATGCACACCCAAGATTGGGCTTACGACCGTACTGATGCGGCTGGCCTGAAGTTTGGAGATGAACTTANACGCATTGGATGGAAAGGTGAGGANGCCGTTGGCTCACGAGAGATGCATGCTTTCTTTGAACTGCATATTGAGCANGGACCTATCTTAGAGGCAGAAGGTAAAACGATTGGGGTGGTAACTCATGGTCAGGGCCTGTCTTGGACCCAAGTTACTATTTCAGGCAAGGAGAGCCACACTGGNTCTACGCCGATGCCAATGCGGAAAAATGCGGGTCTGGGAATGGCGCGGGTTCTTGAGTTAGTTGATGAAATTGCGTGGTCACATAAACCCCACGCGGTGGGAGCTGCAGGCCATATTGATGTTTCGCCAAACAGTCGAAACGTAATCCCAGGAAACGCTGTTTTTACAATCGATTTTCGTTCCCCAGATCTTGATGTAATTTCTGACATGGAGAAAAGATTAAAAGATGGTGCCACAAAAATCTGTGCTGAAATGGGNTTGGAAGTTTCTTTTGAAAAGGTGGGAGGATTTGACCCAGTGAAGTTTGATGATGGTTGCGTGGGGGCGGTANGAGCTGCTGCGGAGCGTTTGGGATACTCTCACATGGATTTGATTTCAGGGGCAGGACATGATGCATGTTGGATAAATAAAACAGCTCCTACTGCAATGGTAATGTGTCCTTGTGTCGATGGTTTGAGCCATAATGAAGCAGAAGAAATTTCATCAGAATGGGCTACTGCTGGCGCAGACGTTTTGCTGCACGCAGTTCTTGAAATGGCNGAGGTTGTTTCTTGATTAAGTATTCAAAAGCATCTTATTTTAGCATTTAGATTTAGGGAGATCTTGTAATGACAAAAGTCATCAAAGGTGGAACAGTTTGCACGGCCGATCGGGCATGGCGTGCCGATGTTATGATTGAGGGAGAACTCATTAAACAGATTGGAGAGGACCTCGAGGGCGATGAATATATTGATGCGGAGGGCGCCTACGTAATACCAGGTGGGATCGATCCACATACCCACCTAGAAATGCCATTCATGGGTACTACCGCNGCAGAAACCTTTGAATCAGGGACCTGGGCAGCCGCTGCAGGTGGTACAACAATGATTGTTGATTTTTGCCTGCCAGGTGCTGATGGATCTATCAAAAATGCNATTAATGAATGGCATAGAAANTCCGCNCCACANATATGCAGTGANGTAGGATATCACATGGCAATCACGGGTTGGGANGAAAGTGTCTTCAACGAAATGCAGGATGCAGTNGAAATGGGCGTCAATTCATTCAAGCATTTTATGGCGTACAAGGGTGCGTTGATGATTGAAGATGATGAAATGTTTGCNAGTTTCAAACGATGTGCAGAATTGGGCGCTTTGCCGATGGTTCACGCGGAGAATGGTGATTTAGTGGCTGAGTTGCAACAAAAATACTTTGATCAAGGGATCACCGGCCCGGAAGGTCACGCGTTTTCTCGCCCACCAGAGCTCGAAGGCGAAGCAGCAAATAGAGCGATAACAATTGCTGACACTGCAGGGGTTCCTTTGTACATTGTGCACGTTTCATGTGAGCAAACTCATGAAGCTATACGTCGTGCCCGTCAGAAAGGTATGCGAGTATATGGTGAGCCACTGATTCAATTTTTAACACTTGATGAAAGTGAATATTTTAATAAAGACTGGGATCATGCAGCACGACGCGTAATGTCGCCTCCCTTTCGATCAAAAGATCATCAGGATAGCCTTTGGGCAGGCCTTCAGTCGGGTTCATTGCAAGTTGTTGCTACAGATCATGCGGCTTTTAATACAACTCAAAAACGAGCAGGGCGGGATGATTTTAGGATCATACCAAACGGTTCCAATGGTTTGGAAGAACGTCTGGCCGTTTTGTGGACTGAAGGAGTTGAAACTGGCCGACTTACACCGGAGGAGTTTGTCGCCTCTACCTCAACAAATATTGCAAAAATTTTAAATATTTACCCAAGGAAGGGTGCAATTGTTGAGGGTGCTGATGCTGACATTGTCGTCTGGGACCCAAAAATTAGTAAAGTTATAAGCCCGACTAATCATCATTCGGTTTTGGACTATAACGTTTTTGAAGGATTTAAGGTGAATGCGCAGGCGCGATATACAATCAACCGTGGTGAAGTGATTTGGGCTTGGGGCCAAAACAGTCAACCAAAACCTGGACGTGGAAGATTTATTCCAAGACCGGCATTTCCATCTGCACATGCGGCTCTTAGCAAATGGAAGGTTCTCAACTCTCCTCGACGTATCGAGCGCGACCCTCTAAATATCCCNGCTGGTATATGAGTGTAATGATNNGTTNTACTTGTGAAATCTGACGTAATAAAAGTTTCAAATCTTGACCTAAGTTTGTGTCAAGTTTACCGTCTAAAAAAGGGAGATCGCAATGACTTTTCTTGAGGAATGTATAGAGTATGCTGGTCCTGCATGGTCTCGGTTCACTCATCATCCATGGATTAACGCCATGTTTGCCGGCGAATTATCGGAAGAGCGTTTTAAGTATTGGCTTATCCAAGACTTGCCTTATCTAGGTGAGCANATTGCCCTGGTGGCTGCGCCTAAAGTGCCACCACACAANCCTTGGGTNAGGCTTCAAAAGGAGTANGAAAGGCGATCCACTGGTTCACGTGTTGAGTTGCGTGTCCTNAATGAAATGAAGGATACAGACTTTGCTAAGTCACGTTGGGCTGCCAGACCTGAACGTGAGGCNATTATCAACTTTTGGCTCAGAACCGTTTACGAAGGAACTTTTGGTGATATCTGNAGTGCTTTTTATGTATGCTATTCTTTTCCACNNACATTCGGAGAACGCCTNAAGCNTGAAAAAACGACAGGGTTATCAGAACTTCAAATGGAGTGGCTGNAACAATGGGTTGACCCATTCTATGAGGAGCTGAGAAGCGCGGCTGAAGCTGGTTTAAATGAATANGGATCCAACGCGACAGACTATGAAAAGTCAAAAATGCTTTGGATTTTTTTACGTGGCACGCAGCATCAAATTGGAACATTTGATGCTGCATGGAATTTATCTGATCCCTGGCCGGGNGAAGGTGAAGAAATTGGTGCTTTGGCTGGAATGCCAAATGNTAAAGAAAAATCTCATCTTTCAACATAAAGGAATGGAATATGAGTGCTCTNCAAGATATNAATTTTGAAGTGAATTAGTGTCGTTATGTANGTTNATAAAAGGTTTTTATAGTGCAANCTGAAGTAATAAATGTTTCGAACCTTGATCTTACATTTGAGACAAATGATGGACCTGTGCATGCTTTAAAAAATGTAAATTTGGAAATAAATAAAGGTGATTTTGTTTCNTTTATTGGACCATCTGGTTGTGGCAAAACAACTTTATTAAGGGTTTTAGCTGACCTTGATGAGCCNACTGATGGAAATGTAACTGTGAATGGCGTAGGTCCNCGGNAAGCTCGNGAGTCTAGGGCATATGGTTATGTNTTTCAGGCGGCGGGTTTATATCCTTGGCGCAANATAGCTGCAAATGTAAAGTTACCTCTTGAAATAATGGGCTATTCNAAAGAGGAACAGCTGAAAAGGGTTAAAAAAGTTCTAGATTTGGTGGAGTTGACGGGTTTTGAAAAAAAATTCCCATGGCAACTTTCAGGAGGGATGCAACAAAGGGCGAGTATTGCTCGAGCCNTATCGTTTGATGCGGATATTCTNTTGATGGATGAACCGTTTGGCGCATTAGATGAAATCGTCCGTGATCATTTAAACGAACAGCTCCTAAACCTGTGGAAATCAACAAATAAAACTATATGTTTTGTAACTCACTCAATACCTGAAGCTGTCTACCTNTCGACAAAAATAGTTGTGATGTCACCGCGACCTGGCCGNATTGTAGATATNATTGAAAGCACTTTGCCATCAGACAGACCACTTGAGATAAGAGACTCAAAGACATTCACTGAAATATCTCAAAGAGTTCGAGAAGGTTTACGTGCGGGTCATGTTGATGAATAAAAGCTATGGGATAGACTCAGACAATAAAGTTTTACCTGTCGTTTGTGTAGTAACTTTTATTGTTATCATTTGGTACGGGTTTTCTATTCTCCTAAATGCTCCATGGGAATTCGATAAGGCTAAAAGAAATTCAATTACTCTATCTACAACTGAATTAGTCAGCAACACCTGGTCGCAAAAGCGGCCAAAGTTACCAACTCCAGGTCAGGTTGTAGGAGAGATTTGGGATACTACAGTAAACAAAAAAGTAACGTCTAGAAGGTCATTGGTATATCACATGTTAATTACCTTCTATGAAACTATTTATGGTTTTGCTTTTGGAACAGGTCTTGGTATTTTGTTAGCGATAGGCATTGTGTACAATAGGGCTACGGCAATGAGCGTCATGCCCTGGATTGTTACAAGCCAAACCATTCCGATACTTGCTCTTGCACCGATGATTGTGGTTGCATTAGGCTCTATTGGTTTTGGAGGGCTGGTGCCAATAGTAATTATTGCAATGTACCTTTCTTTTTTTCCGGTAGTTGTGGGTATGGTCAAAGGTCTTAAAAGCCCAGAACAGCTGGAAATTGATCAAATGAAAACGTGGTCTGCATCAAAAGTGCAAATTTTATTCAAATTGAGGGCACCACGTTCAACCCCTTATCTCTTTACATCCTTGAAGCTAGGCATAGCTGCTTCAGTGGTGGGTGCAATTGTCGGTGAGCTGCCGTCTGGCAACGGTGGAGGACTTGGCTTTAGAATGCTTTCGGGAAGTTCTTTTGGGAATACTTTGCATATTTGGAGCGGTTTATTTGCTGCCGCAATACTTGCTGGCTGCTTAATTGCAGTTATTAGTGTCATTCAAGGAGTTGTACTAAAAAGAATGGCGTTAGAATCATAATGGCACTTTTTTGGGGAGCAATAGTTTTTTGGATTTCAGCGTGGTCGATAAATATTTGGATCGCGCGTCAAAAAGAAAAAAAAATATTAAATTTATTTCCACCNATATTGTTTGGCGTTAGCGTCATATTTATTTGGCAGGCAACAGTTGTGCATTTCGAAGTAAGTCCAATAATTTTGCCACCTCCTTCTGCAATTTACTTCAAGTTTATATCGAGCACTTCAATTCTTTGGGAAGATTTTGTTCAAACAGTGGTAAAAGGTGCGCTATCAGGATATTTGATCGGCTGTGGAGTCGCTTTTGCTGTAAGCCTAATAGCTGATAAATTTAAATTTTTTGAGCGTGGGGTATTGCCAATTGGAAACTTTTTGGCTGCAATGCCAATTATTGGGATCGCCCCAATACTTGTTATGTGGTTTGGGTTTGGATGGCATTCAAAAGCTGCGGTTGTAGCGGTTATGGTCTTCTTTCCAATATTGGTAAATACGGTTCAGGGAATGAAAATGTCTGATAAAATTCATAAGGACCTGATGCAGACTTATAATGCTAGTTATCTCCAGATATTACTTAAATTGAAACTTTTGGTGGCAATGCCCTTTGTTTTTAATGGACTTAAGATTTGTACAACGCTAGCCTTAATNGGAGCAATTGTTGCTGAGTTCTTTGGATCCCCAATTAGGGGNATGGGATTCAGAATATCGACGGANGCCCCTCGTTTTAATTTAGATATGGTNTGGGCAGAAATAACAGTAGCGGCGATGGCGGGGTCGCTTTTTTATGGGGGGGTCGTATTGCTTGAAAAGTGGGTAACTTTTTGGCACCCGTCGCAAAGGTAGGCATAAGTGCCTGCTTCAATTTTTTGAATTTAACCTTGGGAGAAATAATATGCGAAAATTTATAACTTTTACACTTGGAGCTATAGCTGCGTTTACAGCTTCAATTGCCACAGCGGCAGATGATGTGACGATCCAATTAAAATGGGTGACCCAAACACAATTTGCTGGGTATTATGTTGCTCAGGATAAAGGTTTTTATACGGATGAAGGCTTAAATGTTACGATTAAAGCTGGTGGGCCTGATATTGGTGAAATGAGTGTTCTTGCCGGTGGTGGGGCTGATGTTGCTGTAACTTGGATGCCCTCAGCATTAGCTGCACGAGAAAAGGGCTTTGCAAATGTTAATATAGCACAACCTTTCGCTGGTTCTGGAATGATGTTGGTTTGCCGAAAAGATAGAGGTGTAAATACAGTTGCTGATCTGAAAGATAAGAACCTTTATGTTTGGTATTATGGAAATGAGTGGCCATTCCTAAGTTGGATGAACAAACTAGGTCTGGCAACTGATGGAAGTGCCGGCGGAGTTTCTGTTTTTAAACAAGGTTGGGATATTTTGCCNTTGACGCAGGGTGACGCAGATTGTGTGTCCGCNATGTCATANAATGAGTANTGGCAAGTTTTNGCTGANGGNCTTAAGCCTGAGGAACTTACTGTATTCAGATATGAAGATCAGGGCGTCGCAACATTGGAAGATGGTCTTTATGTAAGAGAAGAGGACTTATCAGATCCAGCATTTGTGGATAGAATGGTTCGATTTGTTCGAGCATCCATGAAAGGTTGGAAGTATGCTGAAAATAANCCTGNTGAAGCNGCACAAATTGTTGTNGATAATGATGAATCAGGTGCTCAAACAGTTGANCATAATACTATTCAGATGGGTGAAATTGCNAAGCTTACAGCTGGCAGTAATGGAGCCTTATCAGAGGCGGATTTTAATCGCACAGTTTCNAGTCTTATGACNGGTGGTTCAGATCCAGTGATTACTAAAATGCCTAGTGGTGCGTGGACCCATATGATTACAGACGCAGCTCTAAAGTAAATATAATCTAAGATCNAAATATCGAAATAAAAACTTACGCATGCCACTCAGTGGCATGCGTAATCCCTNTAGAGAGTTGATAACAACTNCCCATTATTCTTTGTGCTCTTGTTTATATGGTAGTTTAGCCTTGCCTCTTAGGTTGGGGCATGAAAGCCAAGAGTTATGAATTCGGCGCATATTAATAAACCAATTACTGGTGCTTTATGGATGGTGCTTACGGGGCTATGTTTCATTGGTGTATATGTTGGAGTTAAATATGTTGGAACTCGACTTCCAGCATCTGAAAGTGCGTTCTTACGATATCTTTTAGGTCTAGTATTTTTAGTTCCTATTTTACGAAGTCTATNGCGTGAAGGCNTAACTCTAGAAGCTATGAAGCTTGGTGCCGCACGTGCGTTTGCGCATACAATTGCGGTAACACTATGGTTTTATTCAATGACGAGATTATCGGTCGCTGAAGTTTCTGCNATGAGTTATCTGACACCTGTTTTTGTAACAGCAGGGGCAGTAGTCTTATTGGGTGAACGGCTGGCCTTGCGGCGCGGGTTAGCAATTTTATTTGCCGTTATTGGTGTCTTAGTCATTCTCAGGCCAGGATTTCGTGAAATCTCTATGGGTCATTTTGCGATGTTAGGTGGAACAATATGTTTTGGAGCGAGNTATCTGATAGCTAAACGGTTAACTGATTTGGTGAGTGCNGAAATGGTTTTAGCATTATTGTCCATTGGGGTTACTATAGGTTTGGTTCCCTTAGCANTCCCGATATGGATAACTCCTACCATTTTTGAATTGTCTATGCTTTTTCTGGTAGCTACTTTNGCTGTTGCAGGTCACTATACAATGACATTGGCATTTCGAGCAGCACCTTTAACAGTTACCCAACCAATTGGCTTTTTGCAGTTAGTTTGGGCTGTAGCAGTAGGCTACTTTTTATTTGGTGAGCGTATAGATTTATTCGTAATTTTGGGTGGTTTAATTATTACCAGCTCTGTTCTCTACATTACCTTGCGTGAGGCGCAATTAAAACGAAGACGTGAAAGGACTGCACTATGATTGATCCGGAGCCAACCGCGAGTCATTTTATAAATGGTGAATATGTTGAAGATAAATCAGGTAAACTGGTTGACGTAATTTATCCAGCGACAGGCAATGTTATAGCACAGGTAAATGCTGCTACTCCTGAGATTTTGGAAGCTGCTCTAAATGCTGCACGAGGGGCTCAATCAAGATGGGCAGCCCTAACCGGAACAGAGCGTGGTCGTATTTTACGACGCGCAGCGGACATAATGCGAGAACGAAACCGAGAATTATCAGAGCTAGAGACCTACGACACAGGTAAGCCGTTGCAAGAAACTCTGGTTGCTGATGCGAGTTCGGCCGCAGATGCTTTGGAATATTTTGGTGGAATTGCTGGAAGCCTTACTGGAGAACATCTTCAATTTGGTGAGGATTTCATCTATACAATTCGAGAACCCTTAGGTGTTTGTGTTGGTATTGGAGCGTGGAATTATCCTACTCAGATTGCAGCTTGGAAAGGAGCTCCAGCATTAGCTTGTGGGAATTCTATGATTTTTAAACCTTCTGAAACGACCCCACTATGTGCTTTGAAAGTTGCTGAGATCCTGTGTGAGGCTGGTTTGCCCGCTGGTGTTTATAATGTGGTGCAAGGGTTGGGAGATATTGGGGCAGCTCTCGTCACAGATCCACGAGTAGCCAAGGTTTCACTTACTGGTTCATTGCCAACAGGCCGTAAGGTCTATTCTGCTGCTGCGGAAGGAATGCGCCACGTTACAATGGAGCTTGGCGGCAAATCTCCCTTGATTATTTTTGATGACGCAGATCTGGACGATGCAGTTAGTGGTGCCATCTTAGCTAATTTTTATTCTTCTGGCCAAATATGTTCAAACGGAACTCGCGTTTTTGTTCAAAGCGGTATTAAAGACGCGTTCATTGCTCGTTTGAAGTCTAGAGTTGGATCTGCAGTCTTGGGTGATCCTATGGATGAAAAAACCAACTTTGGGCCAATGGTTTCTGAAAAACAACTTAAGATTGTAGAGGGTTTTATTGCTAAAGGCTTAGCACAAGGAGCAAAGTTAATTTGCGGTGGGGAACGTCTAGATAAACCTGGATTTTGGCTTACACCGGCTATATTTTCTGACGTTCGAGATGAGATGACTATCGCGAATGAAGAAATTTTTGGACCCGTAATGTCGGTTCTTGAATTTGAACATGAGGAAGAGGTTTTAAAGCGAGCGAATGCTACTGAATATGGTCTAGCAGCTGGCGTATTTACTCAAAACTTGCAGCGTGCTCATCGTGTCGTCAAAGCACTTCAAGCCGGCACGTGTTATATTAATACCTATAACGACGCTCCAGTTGAAGCTCCATTTGGAGGTGTGAAAATGTCGGGCGTCGGTCGGGAAAACTCTAAAGCAGCTATCAATCATTATTCTCAATTGAAGTCAGTTTATGTCCGCATGAGTGAATTAGAGGCACCTTATTAAACTTCTTCTCTTTCTAAGATTTGTGTTCTTTTGATTACGTAGGCAATAGTAAGGATTGTCATTACGCAGCTAACTAACATAATTAAAATCAACGTTAGAGCCCCAGTACCAGGAATTAGGACAGCTGCAGTACCGGTAGCTATTATCGCTCCACCTCCGGTATTTAGGGCCCCACCAAGACCTGACGCTGAACCTGCGAGCTTTGGTCTTACCGACATCATACCTGCGTTTGAATTGGGAATTACCAATCCATTGCCTAAACCCATAATACAAACACATCCAAAAAATGATATGGGAATGGGATTAGTTGATAAGAACAAAAATAGGCAGGTAGTCATCCCAAATACTGTTACTACAGCACCTACCAAGATCATTTTGTCTATTCCAAATGACATCGAAAATCTTCCAGACAGACCATTTCCAACAACGTATCCGATTGTAGGCACAGCGATGTAAAGACCTAGTACATCTGGACTCAAATCAAATAACTCACGTCCAATATAGGCCGCACCCCCCAAATAGGCATAATAGGCCCCTGCACTAAACGCGGCAGTCAGGCTATAACCCCAGAAGCGGCGGGATTTTAGCAACTCGGGATAGGCATGAAACTGTTCAGTCATTGAGGCCGTCTTATGG
>NZVF01000032.1 GCA_002698165.1 Planktomarina sp.
AAATCGTTGGCTAAAACTCATTGAGGAAGACCAAAAAAATACGGGGAGCCTTGCTAAACGTAATACAGGGTACAACGTTACGAAAAAACTGGACAGAAGCAAACCAAAACATAAGAAGAAATAACCCGTATAGCTTCATCTTAAAAATGTAATTCAACTATCTAGCCAGTTCTTTAACGCCATATTAGATTCCGTTGGTTGCTTCGGCGTAAAATAATAATTTTTAAAAATTTTAAACACTAAATAAATCAGATTTATTACTCTGGCTTTAGATGTTTAAAACAGAACTCAAGAGCAAACCGAGTCGCAATCTTAGTCTGTTTTGGGTTCATAATATCACCAATTAACAAATGACCTGAAGGATCATCCCCTTTATCCATCGAAAGAGCATCCTTTGAACCGCCCCACCGCCTGAAAATTGACCTTATTTTTTGAGGAGACACCACCTGATCATTTGGACAGTAAAGTATTGCAAGTGGAAAATTGAATGCTGATATCTGAAGTTTTGTCATCTCTTGTACGGCCTCCATCATGGTAAAAATAGCTTCAATTCCATAGGATTGTGTCCAATACTTTTTGTGATCTGAACTTCGTGACTCAAAACTTCGGTGCCTTCCCATCACAAATGGACCCCAAGAACGAACCTTCGGTAACTTTAAAAACCAATTTTGAAAACGATTAGCTAAACCAAAATTTGGGGAAACAAAAATACAAGCAGCTAAATTACATGATTTTTTTGCTAAACTAGATAAAACCAACGGGGCTCCAGTTGAACAGGCTATAACCACCACATTTTCTCCTAAAGCACGTCCAAAATCCAAAGCCTCATCAATGTCTGCGTTCCAATCTTCTAAACTTGCTTTACCCATTGCCGCACTATCTTGCCCATGCCCTGTCAGACGAGTGAAAAAAAGGTTGGCGTTAAGAGCAGAAGCTATTTCATCTGGAAACGGCCTTAATTCTTGAGAGGTGGCAGAAAACCCATGAACATAAACGATAGATATTTTTGATTGTTCGCCAACTCTATTAGCCCAGACAATTTGTTTCTGAACTTCTGGCCTTAAATTAGGTACCTTCATTTCAGAATCAAAGATACGTTGGGCCAAATTTGAGATAGATGACTGCACTGATTTATCGCAAAACTTTATCGACCATAGGTTTGTAGATTAACACAAGTGAAAAAATCGCAATGACTAGAATGGCTGCAGGTACTAAAGTTATAGCCTTATGAAGAGCATCAACTGCCTCTGGAAATTGTGTGATACGACCCTCAGTCGTCTCTTGCCAACCGTAACCAGCTAAAAAAGCAGACAACAGCAGTGGAGCAAATGCGTTGGCTATCTTTTGGCCAAACAACCAAAGCCCCGAGAATGCACCTTCGATGGCTTCCCCGCTTTGTGTACGAGTTACATCCATCAAATCTGGATACATGGCCCAAGGAATTTGTTGATAAGATCCATTTGCCATTCCGGCTAATACGAACATCCCGGCAATGGCAGTTACATTGACGGATGGTAAAATGAGATAAAGGACGTAAAGCAAAAATACATAAAATGTTAATCCGAGCGTTAGAGCAATTACCTTGCCAAGAACTCTACTAATCCATACCCACATTGCCTGTGACAAAATCGAGCCTATTACAAACGCAGCAAACATAGTTGCCATGATGCCAAGTCCAGAAGCCATTCCTGACAATAATGTATTGCTATCATCGAGTATGAGGTAAAGTGCCGCAAATGGTAGACCTGCAGTTATCAAAGCCACAGCCAACGTCATGACACCATATATTACAGTTAGTACTACAAAAGATTTATTTTTCAGTACTAAACCCAACATATCAAATGGGTTAAGCAAACTGGGTTTGTGGATACGCGGCGCATGACGAGTTACAAACACAGATATCCAAATTGCGCCTAGTATAAGCGGAGATACAATTAATGCAGCATTAAAAAAGCCTTCCCGACTGTCACCAGCTAAAATTGGGATAAGTGCACCACCAATTAAAATACCTACGCTTGCAAAACCCATACGCCAAGCAGTCATAGTAGATCTCTCAGTCGGACTTGTTGTCATTTCTCCAGCCGTTGCACCATAGGGAATTGCAACCATTGTGAAACCTACAGTTGCTACCATAAAAAAAAGTCCAACCCACACTGCGGCAGAATTGGGGTTAATTTCTGAGGGGGCCGCAAAGATACCAATAATACCCAAGACCATTACTAATCCACCAATTACAATCCACGGTGCACGTCGACCCCAGCGTGTATTTGTTCGGTCGGATAGCCAGCCAACAATTGGGTCAGTAAAAATGTCAAATATCAAAACAGAGCTTGTAACAAGGCCTGCCACAGAAATTGGTACGCCCAGATAGTTTGTTAAAAAAGAGAGGATCAAGAGTTGTTTAATAATAACAAAAACAACAATGCCCATATCGGCTAAGCCCCAACCAGCTTTCTGAGATATAGTTAACGCCATATTTAAATTTCTCCTTAAAGTTCTATTAAAGTAAGACAATTAAAAAAATGGAGCAAAGATTAACTTTATAGAACTTGACCTATTTCAATGTAAAGATTTATAAATTTATCAAAATTACTGGTACTAAATTGGGCTTAAGATCCTGCATTTTCGCTAAGGCCCATTATATCTAGTATGGAAGTCTTTAACAATGCTATTGCATTAGGCCGAGAGAAACTGTGATCAGCTCCCTTAAGAAGAGTGAGGTATACATCCGATCCCTCAATGTGTTGAAATAATTGATTAGCTAATTCAACAGAAACATCTTTGTCTTGATCACCTTGCAACAACCTTACGGGAAAGGGCAATCTAAGAGGCTTGCGTAATACCAAATGTGTTCGCCCGTCCTCAATAAGACGCTTAGTTATTGGGTATGGTGAACCATAATCTGATGGAACACTAACGATACCCTCCTCCAACAAACACTTGCGAGTTTGATTATCAAAGTTTGCCCAAATCCCATCCTCCGTAAAATCAGGAGCGGCTGCGACCGTTACAAGTCCAAAAATTCTATCAGGGATCCGCTGCGCCAAAAGCAAAGCTATCCAGCCACCCATTGAGGATCCTACTAAAACTTGTGGGCCTTTCGTAAGCTTAACAATAGTAGCCAGGGCATCATCAGCCCAATCTCCAATGCAGCCATCTGTAAAAGACCCAGATGAAGATCCATGTCCAGAATAGTCAAATTTTAAAAATGGCATTTTTTTTTCTTCACACCATGCCTGAAGACTGTGCGCTTTTGTGCCAGTCATATCGGACATAAACCCTCCAAGAAAAACTACTCCAGGGCCTTTGCCTTCAGATAGCGAGTAGGCAATTAGCCGACCAGATTCTGTTTTTAAGAAGTTCATAAAATCAGTCACTCAAATTATTTATTAAGATTTTAACATATTTTTTAAATGCCAACATCTATAAAGTTTACAGACCTCATCAATCATATACCAAAAATGTTAAAGGTTTACATTTTCAGATTAGTTGACAGTCAAAATTAAAAACGGCAAATAGAAATTAAATCGTATACCCGCAATCGGGCGTTCCGTGGGCGCCAAACTGACGAGGAGAGCCATAAATGGCACTAATATCAATTTCACTCCCAGATGATTCTATTCGCAAGTATGAAACTGGAATTACGGGAGCAATGATAGCAGCGGATATCTCCTCTTCCCTATCAAAAAAAGCTATCTCCGCAACCGTAAATGGACAACATTTCGATTTGGCCTGGCCAATCATGGAAGACGCATCAATTTCCATCCATACAATGAAAGACGAGCCCCAAGCCAATGAACTGATCCGCCATGACTTGGCACATATAATGGCTCGTGCTGTACAAGAACTATGGACAGGCGTGCAGGTCACCATTGGCCCGGTAATCAAAGATGGTTGGTATTATGATTTTGATCGAAAAGAGCCATTCACGCCAGAAGACNTGATCATAATAGAAAAAAAAATGAAGGACATAATTAATAAACGCGATNAAGTGCGTACCGAAATTTGGGATCGCAAACTGGCATTGAAANACTACCAAGAGTTAAACGAGCCNTACAAACTTGAACTCATTGANTCNATACCAGGAAATGAGCCATTNCGAATGTATTGGCATGGAAATTGGCAAGATTTATGCCGAGGACCCCACCTTCAGCANACTGGCCAGCTACCGGCTGATGCCTTCAAACTGATGAGTGTCGCNGGAGCTTACTGGCGCGGCGACAGTACTCGTCCAATGCTGCAACGCATTTACGGCGTGGCATTCACCGGAAAAGAGAANCTCAAAGCACATNTTAATATGCTTGAGGAAGCAGCAAAACGAGATCATCGAAAATTAGGTCGTGAAATGGATCTTTACCACATGCAAGAAGAGGCGCCAGGTCAAGTCTTTTGGCATGCGAACGGATGGACCATTTATACNACACTGCAAGATTACATGAGACGCAAGCAAACAGCAGGCGGATANATTGAAGTAAATACCCCACAAGTTGTGGATCGAAAACTTTGGGTAGCTTCTGGTCACTGGGACAAATACCAAGAAAATATGTTTCTNGTTGAAGTAGATGAAGACCACGCTCGCGAAAAGGCAATAAATGCACTCAAACCAATGAATTGTCCNTGTCATGTTCAAATTTTTAATCAGGGGCTTAAATCGTATAGGGATCTACCATTNCGTATGGCAGAATTTGGTAGTTGTGCGAGATACGAGCCTTCAGGTGCTTTACACGGCATAATGCGAGTGCGCGGTTTCACTCAAGATGATGGACATATTTTCTGCCGTGAAGATCAAATTGAANCAGAAACTGCCATATATATTGAGTATTTAACTTCNGTTTATAAAGATCTTGGTTTTAAAAACTTTCGTATCAAATATAGTGATCGTCCAGTAAATCGATCTGGCTCAGATGAAGTATGGGACCGCGCTGAAGCGGCATTGCTTTCAGCCACACGCAGTGCAGGAATTGAACCTGAAATGAACCCGGGTGAGGGTGCCTTTTATGGCCCCAAACTTGAATTCGTTTTAACTGATGCTATTGGACGCGATTGGCAATGTGGGACGCATCAAGTCGATTTTGTATTGCCCGAAAGACTTGATGCTAGTTTCATTGGCGAAGATGGAAACAAGCATCGGCCCGTAATGTTACACCGCGCCTGCTTGGGTTCTTTTGAACGATTTATTGGAATATTGCTTGAAGAACACTCAGGAAAATTGCCCCTGTGGTTGGCACCACGACAGGTAGTTGTAGCATCTATCGTATCTGACGCTGACGAATATGTACTTTCAACAGTTAAAACTCTTAAGGCTGCAGGCATTCGTGTAGAGAGTGATACCCGTAATGAAAAAATAAATTATAAAGTGAGGGAACACTCNGTTGCCAAAGTGCCAATTATTTTAGCAATTGGAATGAGAGAGGTTGAAGAAAAAACTGTTTCAATCCGGCGGCTAGGAAGTAAGATTAGTCAAGTTGTAGATATAGAAAATTTANTAAAAGATCTTAAAATAGAAGCAACGCCACCAGATTTGGTCANATAGATTTTTGAAACATAATCATAATAGCGCTCTTGTAACTTTTATATGGCAGAACCAAGCATAGAAATTCAACAAACTGTGATATTGAATGCCCAAATCTTTCCATTATCAGCTATGTTAAAAAAAAATTCAAACAAAATTAATTTTTAGAAATAGAAAAGATCTATATTTTTTAAGTATTTAGGGTTTTTATTTTGATTTTCTGGATATAAGTTCNCTGATTTAACTCATATTTTTCTTGATTTTATTCGCAATCGGATAATGGTGTATTTATGAGGCCTCAAGTCTGAACCCGATTTTAAATTTCTGGGGTGGTATTGGGGCTTCATGCCACTGGGAAAATATCCAGTGCGCAAATAAGTATTAGGAGAAAATAACATGCCTCAGGGCACAGTAAAATGGTTTAATACCGCTAAAGGTTTTGGTTTCATTGAACCCGAAGGGGGCGGCAACGACGTTTTTGTACATATTTCAGCAGTTGAGGCTGCTGGTATGACNAGCTTAGCTGACAATCAAAAGATTAATTATGAATTGATTGAAGGTCGCGACGGTCGTCAGATGGCCGGTGATTTAACCAGCGCAGAATAAAATAGCGCAAAATTTCAAGTGGACAGGATTCACTGTGTAAGGGCACAGCTTTCGCTCTGAATAGATCTGCTTGACTAATTTCGATCCAAATTTTCTAAACACCTATTACGTTTTCGAATTCTCGCCATTCACCTTTGCTCATTCCAGAAGTTTCTTGGTTTACCTTTTCCCCCGCTAGCAAGCGGCGNACACAATCAAGAGACTTCGCTGATAAAGTCGCACCACCCAAGCGATAATCCTCGAAAGCACCGTAAGCAGCTGGGACCCAATCACGAACCATTNCACAAATTGCATCGGCATAAACCCTTATCTCAAATTGAGCATGAGTATCNGCTCTTAGTCTCAAAAAATGAAATAAATTNTGTAAATCTACNTTCCAGTACCATTGCGTGTATACATTTGCNGGTAAATTCATCCGTGCCAACTCTCGCGCTAAGCCNTCTTGACCATCNTCAGAAATCATCGCCTCATAGTTATCATAAGCGCGATTACTATCNGTTTTTAAAATTTCTAACACACGAGCTGCTTCCTTTCCCTGGAGNACCAGACCCCTTCCCTGATTGTTTACCGCTGATTGNGCTGCCAAAGCATCGGGTTCAGGTATATAGAACTCCCGATCTAATATTGAATAACGTGCAGAATATTCGTTAACATTAGCAGTCCGATGCCGGATCCACTGTCTGGCTACAAATACAGGTAACTTGACGTGCAGCTTAATTTCACACATTTCAAAGGGTGTTGAATGCCAATGACGCATCAGATAGCGNATCAATCCGACATCATTTTGAACAGATTTTGTGCCCTTGCCATAACTTACCCGTGCCGCTTGGCATATAGCGGCATCATCCCCCATGTAGTCAATCACGCGAACAAAACCATGGTCTAAAACAGGTTGAGCTTTATAAAGTCGACTTTCCATTCCTTTAGAGACGGCACGTAGAGTTGGCTGAGGGTTTGATCTCTGTTGCTCAATTTCCTCGTTTTGTTGTTGCGTTAGCAGCATCACGATCTCCTCAGCTATAATTATCTGGAACGATTCTCCTNACACTATATATGGAGTATGATAAANGATGAATCTACTACATAAGGGAGATTGCAGATGAAATATCTACATACAATGGTTCGGGTGGCTAATTTAGAAAAAACTATTTCGTTTTTTTCACTTCTCGGAATGGAAGAAACTCGCCGTTTCGAGAATGAACTTGGTCGTTTCACGTTAGTTTTCATGGCCCCACCAGGACAGCAAGAATGTCCTGTAGAATTAACTTTCAACTGGGATGGGGATGATGGCCTTCCAACTGATAGTCGTCATTTTGGACATCTGGCGTATGAGGTGCAGAATATTTATGAGACTTGTCAACACCTTNTNGATAATGGGATCACAATCAATCGNCCCCCAAGAGANGGACACATGGCTTTCGTNAGAAGCCCAGATAATATTTCAATTGAGCTTCTACAGGCTGGAGAANATCTCCCAATATCAGAACCTTGGAAAAGTATGGAAAACATTGGTCATTGGTAAATTTTTTCAGGTTAAATTGGTTTTTGATATTTCTATGTAGTATATCATCTTCAGATATTTTACTGGCCAATTGCCGCCAGGCTCTGGTCCTCGCCCTGGATGTTTCAGGGTCAGTTGACAAAAATGAATACGATCTTCAACTTAAAGGCTTATCAAATGCATTGATCAGTGAAGAAGTTAAAAATAAAATTTTATCAATGCCTGAATTACCGGTAAAGATATTAGTTTTTGAGTGGAGTGGCCCAGAGTACCAAAAAGTTTTAGTACCNTGGGTGGATATTTCAACAGAAGAGGTTTTGAAAAATGTGGCGTCAGAACTNAGCATTAAAAAACGTACAATTGTTCCACCAACTACCGCATTAGGCACCGCCATCCAAACAGGAGTTAGCCTTTTAAATCAACAGAATGGTTGTTGGAAAAAAACATTGGATATTTCTGGCGATGGGAAAAGCAATGTAGGGCCTGAACCACATGAAGTAAATCAACCNAATCAGATTGGAGACATAACAATCAATGCTTTAATCNTTGGTGTTGATACGCCTGCCCGTTTATCTAATCANGAAGTTGAAATAAGNGAGTTGGTAACTTATTTTTCAAATGAAGTTATNGCNGGTCCAGNTTCATTTTCCGAGGTTGCTCTTGGGTTTGCTGATTATGAACGAGCCATGATCAAAAAGCTGGTAAGGGAATTAGGTTATTTAAATATCAGTACTTTAAATCATNTAATTATGAGAAAGAAAAATATCACAACCCAATAGAAATAAATTTCTTTTTACTATTTTCTTCTAACTGCAGGCTTAAAATATTAGTTAGTTAAGAGATCCGAATTTATTACGATTTCATTAACTAAATCAGTAAATTTTTTTGGTGGTTTTGTTGTTTTTGTTATCCAAGAATACAGGTCATGATCATTTTCTAACGTTAGCGCATCGTAAAGAGAAAGTTCGTTTAAGGACATACCCTCAAGGCAGGTATTGGCAAAGTTGCTAAGTATAATGTCCATTTCTTTAAAACCGCGTCTCATTGAACGCATTTTCAGGCGCTTTATCATGATCGCGCGNGCNTCAATCACTTCCATGCTAGTCTNAANTGCTTTTCCAGTAAGCTTAAACGGTCAGCAGTTTGAGACATCTGCGTTTTAATAGATCTCATTTCTAACAAAATAGTCTTAATTTCATTTTGGCTTAAATCCTGAATCGGTTCATCTGGACCATCTCCATGTCCACTTAACAACCAAGGTAGAGAAACGTTTAACATACCACATANCATCTGTAGTTTGTTAGCACGTGGTTCTGATCTATCTTCTTCCCAAGCCTGAAGTGTTGTCAGCTTTATACCAAGCCTTCGTGAGAGTTCCAGTTGAGTCATCCCTGAGAACTCTCGAGCACCTACAACTCTATCACCAAATGTGGCAGCATCTGGTCCATACCAATCGAAATCTTCACCTTTAGCGTTTTTTGTCAAATTTCACCTTTAATTCATTACATTTGCTTGCGAAAAATATTCCAGACTTTAAAGACATACTTAACTCAGNTCGAACCTTGAGGTTTCAATGTCATTTCTATCCACCTCACTTAATCGCGTCAAACCATCACCTACCATTGCGGTATCGACAAAGGCCGCGGAATTAAAGGCCTCTGGCCAAGATATTATTAGCCTTGGTGCAGGTGAACCAGACTTTGACACCCCAGAAAATATAAAAGCAGCGGCNATTCGCGCAATTGCAGATGGAAAAACTAAATATACTGCGCCNGATGGAATGCCTGAGCTTAAAAACGCTATTTGTTCGAAATTTCGAAAAGAAAATGAGCTGTCATATACACCGAAACAAGTCAGTGTTGGCGCAGGTGGAAAACAGGTGTTGTATAACGCTCTAGTTGCAAGCTTAAACCTCGGTGACGAAGTTGTGATCCCAGCCCCATACTGGGTTTCGTACCCGGACATGGTTTTACTTGCTGGCGGGACACCGGTTGTCGTAAAAACCTCTATCAAAACTAACTACAAATTGACTGCTAAACAACTTGAGGANGCTATCTCACCAAAAACTAAATGGCTGATTTTTAATTCTCCATCAAATCCCACCGGTGCTGGNTATAGCTGGGATGAACTAAAATCTTTAACAGACGTTCTACTAAGGCACCCCCACGTTTGGGTGATGACCGATGATATGTACGAGCATCTTGCTTATGATAATTTTCAATTTTGTACTCCAGCACAAGTTGAACCCAAGCTGTATGAACGCACACTGACCTGCAACGGAGTTTCAAAGGCATACGCAATGACAGGCTGGCGTATTGGTTATGCTGCAGGTCCGGAAACATTGATAAATGCAATGCGTAAAATCCAATCACAATCAACTTCAAATCCTTGCTCAATAAGCCAATGGGCTGCAGTCGAAGCGCTAAACGGTCCCCAAGAGTTTTTAAAAACAAACAATTTAAAATTNAAACAAAGACGAAACTTAGTAGTAGATATGCTNAATGCCGCAACAGGTATCAAATGCCCCAACCCCGAGGGAGCTTTTTATGTCTATCCATCGATCTCTGAGTTAATTGGGAAAACAACCNTTAAGGGTATTACGATTACTGATGATGAAACTTTTGCTACCNCTCTTTTAGAAGATAAAGGCGTGGCGGTCGTGTTTGGAGCCGCATTTGGGTTGTCACACAATTTTCGGATAAGTTACGCAACATCAGAAGAAAATTTAGAAGAAGCCTGCAAACGAATTCAAGATTTCTGTAGTCATTTACAATAAAAATAGACAATTTAAAAAACGATATGTTTTAAACGCAAAAAATATCATTTTATTCGAGTTAAAATAAAAAAACGNGTCCAAAGCAATATGGCTACTAGTGCCAATCCTATAACCAAGCCGCACCAAATACCAATTTCTTGAAAGTCCCAAACAAACCCCGANACGTAACTGATNGGCATACCAACTANCCAATAAGATGTTGCNGCAATTAACATGGGGATACGGGTGTCTTGCAANCCTCGTANCAAACTCAAAGCCATAACTTGAGCTGCATCAACAAATTGNAACATCGAGGCTAATATTAGAAGNATTGATCCAATGTATAAGATTTCNGNNGTTAATGGGTCCTCNTCTTCNAGAAAAGCCCCNATCAATATTTCTGGCATAACTAAAAAAAAGAAAATTGCNANCANAGCNGCTAATGANGANAGCCCCATTGCAACGCTGGCAGTACGTTTNACCGCAACCCAGTCATTACGTGCAAAAGCCTTGCCTACTCGCACTGTACCTGCCTGAGACAAACCCATATGCACCATGAAGGTCATGGCNGCCAACTGTAGTACAATTCCATGAGCAGCTAATTCTAGTTTTCCTAGCCATCCCATCATAAANGCCGTGGCCGCAAACAAACCAGCTTCGGCTAAAGCCGTTGCAGAAATNGGCACAGCAAGCTTAGCNACTGCATANGTTGCNNCTTGATCAAATCGCCAAAACCGAGAGAACATTTTTTGTTCNGGGAAATANATTTGNATATAAACNACAAACCCNACCAACGATAATGTCATTGNAATTACAGAAGCGATNGCTGCNCCCCTCAGACCTAATTCAGGCAGCCCAAAATGNCCAAATATTAGNCCGTAATTTACAANAGCATTNATNATTAAAACAGCAACGGCGATCCAAAGCACTACACCGGTGTGTTCAAGCGCNGAGAGATAACTTCTCAAAACTAGCCCCCATAGTGCNGGCCAAAGTCCAAATCCAGCNATGCGAAGATAGTCTTGTGCACCCCTGGCTACCTGGCTTTCTTGTCCCATAGATTCTAAAATCGGTGCTGAGAACCAAATTGGGATAAACAATACTGCCGCAGCAATCGTTGAAAGCCAAAGGCCCATACGTGTCGCCCGTCGGGCACCTTGCTGATCGCCCTCCGCCATTGATTTTGCAACCATCGGTAAAATTGCATATGCAAATCCTGAGGTAGCAATATATGCGATAAATAAAACCTGAGCGCCTATTGTGACCTGCGCTAACGTTAGTACCGAATACCACCCCAGCATTAAGGTATCAGTTGTGTGGACTGCAAATTGGGCAACCTGGCTTCCGACTAANGGNAGACCTAAAACCAGAAGNGATTTTGCTTCTTTCTTTATGATACCTGATTGAGTCATGGTTAAGCTTTAGTTGGCGTTTGGTTGNCTGACCAGAGCAACCANCTAATAAAAGTAGCAACCTCTTTGAAATTCATCCCACAGATCCTAATCAACATATAGGGTGCCCCTTTTCTTAAGCTACAATTTATGCCACTACTNAATGGAATTAACGGAAGAGCTGCACTATGGCGAACGACCTATTATCTGTAATGACTGACGATACATATGATGCGTCTGATATTGAGGTGCTGGAAGGGTTAGAACCAGTTCGTAAACGGCCAGGAATGTATATTGGTGGTACCGATGAGCGNGCATTACATCACTTAGTCGCAGAGATTCTNGATAACTCAATGGATGAGGCAGTAGCCGGTCATGCGAACCGTATCGAAGTAGAACTTTTGGCAGATTACTCGGTAGTGATCCGNGATAACGGTCGTGGTATACCAATTGATCCNCATCCAAAATTTCCNGACAAATCTGCTTTAGAAGTAATTTTATGTACCCTGCATTCAGGTGGAAAATTCTCTGGTAAAGCCTATCAAACATCTGGTGGNCTACACGGTGTTGGCGCATCTGTTGTAAATGCGCTNTCTGATACCATGGTCGTGGAGGTAGCTCGAAATCGTGAACTGTATGANCAACGGTTTTCNCGTGGAATTCCTTTAGGCCCTCTAAAAAAAATAGGGGCTGCNCCAAATAGACGTGGTACTACTTTAACCTTCCACGCAGATGCCCAAATTTTTGGCAAGCATAAGTTTAAGCCNTCCCGCTTATTTAATTCCATTCGTTCAAAAGCTTATTTGTTTTCAGGAGTCCAAATTCGTTGGAAGACCCAAATTGATGACGGAGAAACTCCAAACGAGGCATCATTTCATTTTCCTGGTGGGCTGGCCGATTATTTAAGTGAAACTCTCGGAAATGCAAATACCTACGCTGAATCACCGTTTGCAGGAGTTGTAGATTTCAGAGAACGCTTTGATACTCCTGGGAAGGTAGAGTGGGCAGTAAATTGGACTCCATCGCGAGACGGATTCATTCAGTCTTATTGTAACACTGTACCAACTCCAGAAGGTGGCACTCATGAAAGTGGATTTTGGGCTGCAATGCTGAAGGGGATTAAAGCTTATGGCGACCTAGTAAATAACCGCAAAGCATTACAAATCACTCGCGAAGATTTAAGTGCNGGTGGCTGTGCTTTAGTCTCTTGTTTTATAAGTGAACCTGAATTTGTTGGCCAGACTAAAGATCGATTAGCTACCGTTGANGCACAGCGACTGGTGGAAAACGCGGTCCGTGACCGTTTTGACAATTGGTTGGCTGCCGATACAAAATCTGCTGGAGCAATTCTTGATTTTGCAGTTTTACGAGCTGAAGAGCGCTTGCGCCGACGGCAAGAAAAAGAAACTCAACGCAAATCAGCAACAAAAAAACTGCGATTGCCNGGTAAATTGACTGATTGCACCTCCAAGACACGCCAAGGTACTGAATTATTTATTGTTGAGGGCGACAGCGCAGGTGGGTCTGGTAAAGGTGCGCGCAATCGCAACAATCAAGCTTTACTGCCGCTAAAAGGTAAAATACTGAACGTGCTCGGTGCTGCTTCAAATAAGTTGGGTTCCAACACTGAAATAAATGACCTCTGCGAGGCTTTGGGTGTTGGCCTTGGATCTAAGTTCAATATTGATGAACTACGGTATGAGAAGATCATTATAATGACNGATGCTGATGTCGATGGTGCACATATCGCAAGTTTATTAATGACCTTCTTTTTTTCTCAAATGCGACCATTAATCGACAANGGACATTTGTANCTCGCTTGTCCTCCTTTATTTCGTCTAACTCAAGGAGCAAAAAGNATATATTGTCTTGACGAGTCCGAGANGGACATGTGGCTAGAAAAGGGTATCGGCGGTAAAGGNAAAATTGATGTTAGCCGCTTCAAAGGCTTGGGTGANATGGACGCAAAAGANTTAAAAGAAACNACAATGGACCCAACCACACGTAAACTTATACGTGTATCCATTGATGAAGACATACCAGGTGAAACCGGCGACTTAATAGAACGCCTGATGGGTAAAAAACCAGAAAAACGCTATGAGTACATCCAAGATAATGCGAGGTTTGTCGATGAGCTCGATGTCTAAACGGAAAGTGACCGCATCTCTATCGAAAATGATTTTCTGTTAAAAAGTGTCTGATTTAGTTGAGCCTGGACCTTTTCCAAGAAGGAGAGCGGACTCCCATAGTCTTTCAGGTACATCAATTTCAGCCTTTGGAATACGTTTAGCGCCCGGAACACGGGCACCGTTTTGAGATTCCACCGCCTCAGCCACCCGGTTAACCCGAGCTGCAAAATTTTCATGATGCGTGCTCGGATCAATTATAAAATAAAATTGCCCCAAGTCATGGGGCGCTCCCTCGGTTACTTTAAGACCACCAACATCCAACGAATTTAACGAACCTGTAATACCTGCAGCCAAAACTTCAGCTAATAGGCCAAAGCCCCACCCTTTATAGTCTCCTGCAGATACAAGAGCCCCCTCCAAAGCAGATTGGGGATCTGTTGTCGGCCGACCCTCTGAGTCTACAGCCCAGCCAAGAGGTATCGTTTCACCTGCCGCTTTCGCCATTGTAATTTTTCCTAGTGCGATAGCAGAGGTGGAAAAATCAAAATGGATTGCTGAACCACCCACTCCATCGGGTACAGACATCGCTATTGGGTTTGTACCTATAACCTTGGTATTCCCTCCTGGTGGGGCAACAGCTGGTGTTGCATTGGTGAAGCCTATAGCTAAAAGCCCATGCACAGCAAACTGATTGGTAAAATATCCAAGTGAGGTACAGGTATGAGAATGGGCTATAGAAAGTGACGCTGTCCCATTCTTTTGCGTAGTCTCAACAGCCAAAGGGAAAGCCCGCTCAAACGCTGCTTGAGCAAAGCCATATTTCGCATCAACTATGACCGAGCCTGGGCGTGGTATCGAAACATGAGGATCATTAGACCCACTAACTCGACCAGATGCTAGCTGCAGGCAATAGCTTTCAAGATAGTAAAGGCCACAAATTACATTCCCATGGGCCTCAGAATCCGCAATTGCCCGAGCTACTGACTTAGCTATCCACTCTCGAGCTCCATAAGAGCGTAAAGCTTTTTCACTAGTACTTTCAATGTCAGAAACTGTTACCAAGGGCATTTGGATCTCCTATCCATAGACGTGAAATTATTAAAAAAGTTAAATCAATATGGTCTTATATCCGTAATATGACTTACCCTTTATGTGACTTTTCCTTTATCAAGAACTACATTTCTGTCCATTCGAGAGGCCAGATGCAAATTATGAGTAGCAATTAGGGCTGCCATTCCAGTGGAATGAACCAATTCCATCAAAATTCCAAATACATGTTCTGATGTTTCCTGATCCAAGTTTCCAGTAGGTTCATCGGCAAGTAAAAGTTTTGGAGAATTGCTTAAAGCCCTACAAAACGCCACCCGCTGTTGTTCACCTCCAGACAACTCGCCCGGCCTATGATCTTTACGATCTGCAAGGCCGACTTGATCTAGTAATTTTATTGCTTGACGGCGAGCCTCAAAAGCACTTTTACCATTCGCTTGCTGTGGCAGCATAATATTTTCTAAAGCTGTGAACTCTGGCAGGAGATGATGAAACTGATAGACAAATCCAATTTTTGTACGACGCATATGGGTTCGTTGCTTATCCCCAGCATGGGCCATTTTTTTGCCAATAATATTCAACTCACCTTCATCCGGTGTATCAAGAAGTCCCGCAATATGCAGTAAGGTGGACTTACCAGCCCCAGACGGTGCTACAAGTGACACAACCTGCCCTGGTTCAATTTGCAAATTACAACTGCGTAAAACAGTAACTTGGTTGGGTCTGCCAATATTATAAGACTTACTTATCTGATCCAGCTTTAATATTGGGTCACTCATTTCGTAGAGCCTCAACCGGATCCATGCGGGCGGCGCGACGGGCTGGAAATATAGTAATTACAAAAGATAACGAAAGGGAGATTCCTACCGCCTTTAGGACATCTACTCCACGTAACTCCGAGGGTAAATGGTATATTCCCCGAATAGAGGGGTCCCAAACCTCTCCACCAGAGACGTAATTTACAACGCTGAATATAGCATCAATATTTAATACAAATAATATTCCAACAATTACCCCAAGTACTGTACCCACAAGGCCAATACCAGCACCACATAGGAAAAAAATGCGAAGTATGCTCCCACGGGTCAGACCCATGGTACGAAGAATTCCAATATCTTTGCCCTTATTTTTTACTAACATAATTAGGCCTGATATAATATTCATTGTAGATAATAAAATTAAAACAATCATTATTACGAGCATTACATTGTCTTCAATAGCCAAAGCTCTTAAAAAACCACCCGCATAATCACGCCAAGTTTCTATAATTACATTTTCAGAGATCAGTTTTTTTAAAGAAGGTTCAAACCTTTCAACGAGTTCTGGTTCGTCAATGAAAACTTCAATTTCATCAGCTAGGCCTTCTCTATCAAAAAAGCTTTGTGCATCTTTAAAGGTCATATAAAGTCGGGTCTGGTCAATTTCATAATGACCAGCGCTAAATATGTAAGACACAGTAAAAGATTTGACTCTTGGGCTTATACCAAAAGCAGTTTGGATACCATTTGGTGAAATAAGTTTGATACGATCCCCTAAATCTAAACGCAGAGATTTGGCCACACCTACGCCAATAGCAACGCCGTTTTCAAAATCGTCTATGTTGCCTTGACCACGGTCAGAACCAGCAATGTTGGGAATGGATTTAAGATTATCCAAGCTGATCCCATATACTACAACACCAGTATTAAAATCAGCCGAATTTGCCATTACTTGGTTTCTAATAATTGGTGCTGCACGTTTAACACCTGGAACTTTTGCAATCTTCTCTGTCAAAGCGTTATAGTTTTTTATCGCATAATTTAATTTACCATTTTGCGGATCCACATTATATTCGAATACTGTAACATGGGCATTTGCACCAAGAATAGCATCGACAAACTCGGTTCTAAATCCACTTCGAACTGCCAATACGATAATTAATGCAGCGACGGCTAACGCTATGCCAATCATACTTATAAGTGTCATAACACTGATGCCACCTTCTGACCGTTTAGCCCGCAGGTACCGCCAAGCAATCAAAAACTCAAAGCTAGAAAAAGGAAGCACACGTTTCATTCAGGCACAATCGTAATTATTTTCAACAGTGGAGAATTTATTCGAAGTAATTTGAAAAAACAGAAATATTGAATTATGGTATTGTAATTCCATCATAGTGTTAAGAACCTTTTAATCCAGCGAAACAGGTGTATCAAAATAAAAAATTCGTATCTATTTACCTCGTAAATTCGANACAGNNCGATAACGCATTAAGCATACTTAATTAATAACTTTTTTACGGCCTCGTCTATCGATACATTTTCACTTTCNCCAGTCCTGCGATTAGTCAACTCAACCACTCCATTTTTTAAACCACGTGGACCTACCGTGACACGCCACGGAAGNCCAATTAGATCCATGGTNGCAAATTTTCCTCCAGCACGTTCCTCTCGATCATCGTATANTGGGTCCAAACCAGCATTGTTTAATTTTAAATANATACTTTCGCAGGCCNNATCAGCTTCTNCATCACCTTGNTTAAGATTAATAATACCACAATGAAAAGGCGTTACAGCTTCTGGCCAAATGATCCCTTTCGCATCATGGTTGGCTTCAATGATTGCACCCACCAGACGGCTTACACCAATTCCATGACTTCCCATATGAACAGGATTTATTTGACCATCAGCGTCTTGAACCAGAGCTCCCAAAGCTTCGGAATATTTAGTCCCAAAATAAAAGATTTGCCCAACCTCTATTCCACGCGCAATTTGGCGCCTTTCTTCTGGTATTTNTCCAAAAGTAACTTCATCATGGGTTTCATCAGTCCGAGCNTACTTATCTGTAAACTCTTCCATNATAGATTGACATTGCTCGACATTGTCAAAATCAATATCTCTGTCACCAAAAGTNAACTCAGTTACAGCTTTGTCGTAAAAAACTTCACTTTCACCAGTATCAGCTAAAACCAAAAACTCATGCGTGTCTTCACCACCAATCGGCCCACTATCAGCGCGCATAGGNATGGCTTGTAAACCCATACGCTCATAAGTGCGCAAATAACTTACTAAATGGCGATTATAAGAATGCAGAGCATCTTTCTTTGTTAAGTCAAAATTATATCCATCTTTCATATAAAATTCACGACCACGCATGACGCCAAAACGTGGACGCCTTTCATCACGAAATTTCCATTGTATCTGATACATAGTTATCGGCAAGTCTTTATAGCTTTTGACGTGGCTTCGAAAAATGTCAGTAATAAGCTCTTCAGCTGTTGGAGTGAACAACATGTCACGATCATGGCGATCTTTAAAGCGGAGCATTTCTTCNCCATAGTCATCATACCTACCGGATTCTCGCCAAAGATCNGCTGCCTGTATTGTNGGCATAAGCATCGCTANATGACCNGCTTTTTCTTGTTCTTCATGTACAATATTTTCNACATTTTNTAATACNTTCAGACCCAAAGGTAACCATGAATAAATACCTGCTGCTGATTGCTTAATCATTCCAGAACGCAACATTAAGCGATGTGATGCAATTTGTGCNTCCGAAGGATTTTCTTTTAAGATAGGCAAAAAGTAACGGCTAAAACGCATGTTAAGCTCCAAATAAGTATTAAAACCNTGTTTAGTATTCNCNAGCAGTTGTNACAAGCTAAAGTAGAAAAACAGTGCATCAGATCATATAATTTATCCAGACCCCTTGCATGGCGTCTCTCAATAAGCAAATTGGAGTAGAAAAGGAGAAAAATATGGCCTTGTCTGCTCCCCGAACCACGCGCTACTGGATTGCCACTTTATTATTTTTTTCTCTATTATTATGGATTATTGGCGATAAGCTTCTACCATTCGTTCTCGGTGGAGTAATAGCATACTGCTTAGATCCATTAGCTGACAGACTAGAGCGCCTTGGCCTCTCCCGGCTAACTTCCATAACAATCATAACTTTGGGTACGATTTTAGTTTTCATTACTGGAGCTTTGCTAATTGTACCCCTGCTAATCGAGCAAGCGATGGCCTTGTTTAATACTGCTCCCGAAATAGCGAACAGATTATGGCAATTTCTAACAAAACGTTTCCCAGAACTTTTAGATGATAACAGTACCATTCGGCAATCTCTTAAATCTGTCGGAGAGACAATTCAATCTCGTGGTGGGACTTTGATTAATGGTATGACCAACTCTGTAACTTCAATTGTAAATATATTTGTAACAGTAGTGATCGTACCCGTTGTGGCATTTTATTTATTGTTGGACTGGAACAACTTAATTTCAAAAATCGACGAGCTAGTTCCTCGTAACCATGTTAAAAATGTACGTAATTTAGCAAATAAAATTGACCAGACATTAGCATCTTTCATTCGTGGTCAAGGCACTGTTTGTGCAATTCAGGGAGTTTATTACGCAATTGCACTGATGTTAGCTGGGCTAAACTATGGTATAATTGTTGGCTTTGTTGCCGGGTTAATTTCTTTTATTCCTTATCTGGGTGCACTTATTGGCGGCAGTTTAGCTATTGGGCTAGCAATATTTCAATTTTGGGGCGATTGGTTAGCAATTGGAATTATTGCTATAATTTTCTTAGTAGGACAAGTTTTAGAGGGTAATTTCCTGACCCCAAAACTTGTTGGAGACTCTGTTGGCCTTCATCCTGTCTGGCTAATTTTTGCATTATCAGTTTTTGGCGGCTTGTTTGGATTTGTCGGAATGCTTCTAGCAGTACCAGTTGCTGCAATAGTTGGTGTGGTGACAAAGTTTTTCATTGAAAAATATAAACAAGGGATATTCTACGGTGTCCCAACTGAAGATGATGACGTAGATGCCTGATCAATTAATTTTCGAATTACCTGTAAAAGAAGACTCTGGACGAAATGCATTTTTTGTGTCTGACGCAAATAGAAATTCCGTGGCAGCATTGGAAAATAGTGAGACTTGGCCACAAAAGAAAATGATACTTATTGGCCCTAAAAATTGTGGGAAAACACATCTTTTAAAGATTTGGGCAACCGAAAATTCAGCAATAAACATAGATCCTTTGCAAAATTTTAGTCAACCATCATCGGGAGCAAANGTTATAGTTGATGACCTTCAGCGCGTGGCTGGAATTTTAAATGCTGAAACAAGAATGTTTCATTTATATAACCACCTCCATTCAACTGGCGGTCACTTACTTATGGCTTCCAATATTTCAATAAGTCAGGCAGGGCTAAAATTGGCAGACTTATTAAGCCGGCTTCAGAGCATAAGCTGCACTAGAATTGAACGACCAGATGATAAATTACTGCGTGCAGTATTACTAAAAGCTTTCTCCGACCGACAGCTATCACCCACTCCAAGTATAATTGCTTTCATACTTAAGAATATGACNCGCAGCTTTAGCGCAGCTTTTGACGTAGTAAAAAAATTAGATGCACAAAGTATGATTGAAAATCGTCCAATTTCACGNGCTATGGTNNCAAATGTTTTAATTGATGACTGTAATANTGAGTGCTAACGGCCCTAAACTATACAANCTTTNATTCAATAGTTTAAATTGATNGTCAAAAATAGGATTTANGATGAACAGCCAAGCAGACTTTCTTAACTGTAAATTTCCAGAACCGGAGGAAATTGAATTAGATGAGTCAGGNCCTGANAGATTTATAAATCGTGAACTGTCATGGTTAGCTTTTAACTGGCGTGTGCTGGAAGAGGCCAAAAATCAAAATGTGCCCATACTGGAACGACTGAGTTTTCTATCCATATCAGCAACCAACCTCGATGAATTTTATTCCGTTCGCGTNGCAGGCCTGCGGGAGCTGGCCAGAAGCGGGAATAATACCCCTGCAATTGATGGGCGGCAACCTTCCGATCAACTCAATCTCATTGAAGTTAATGCCCGGCANCTCATGAAACAACAACAATTGATTTTAGCACAGCTGCGCGATGAAATGGCAACTCAAGAAATTCATATTGTAACAGCAGATGAAGCTAAAGGAGATTACACCTATCTCCAGGAAATATTTCTTTCAGAGGTATTTCCTATATTATCACCATTGGCGATCGATCCAGCACATCCCTTTCCATTCATTCCAAATTCTGGCTTTGCTTTAGCGCTNCAATTAGAGCGAAAATCTGATGGCCNAGGCCTTCGGGCTCTAGTGCCAGTCCCACATCAAATAAATAGGTTTATAAGGCTGCCGGGAAAGGTTTATCGGTATTTACCTTTAGAGGAATTGATTTTGATGCAAATGGAACAAGTTTTTCCTGGCTATAGGCTCAAAGGAAACTGCAGTTTTTCAATCTTACGGGACAGTGATCTAGAGATTGAAGATGAAGCTGAAGATTTGGTTCGAGAATTTGAAGTTGCTCTNAAGCGTCGAAGGAGAGGGGAAGTTATACGCTTAAAAATTAGTAAGGATGCGCCAAGTTCCTTACGAAAATCGATTATGCTTGAACTTGATGTTAAAGAACACGAAGTGGTTGAAATTGAGGGAATGATTGGCTTATCTGATTTGACAGAGTTGATCACGGACTCAACACCAAAATTGCTGTGGCCAACTTTTAATCCTCGCGTGCCAGAAAGGGTTGCTGATCACGGCGGTGACCTTTTTGCCGCCATTCGTCAAAAAGATATGCTACTTCAGCATCCATATGAAACTTTCGATATGGTGGTCAGCTTTTTGCAGCAGGCCGCCAATGATCCTGACGTCGTCGCCATTAAACAAACATTATATCGTACATCCAAACGCTCACCTATTGTCGAAGCCCTATGTGAGGCAGCAGAGGCTGGCAAATCTGTCACCGCTTTAGTGGAATTAAAAGCAAGATTTGATGAAGCAGCTAATATTCGGCAATCCCGTCGTCTTGAGCGTGCAGGAGCTCACGTAGTATATGGTTTCCTTAATCTAAAAACCCACGCAAAAGTAAGTACTGTGGTACGCCGTGAAGGTAAAAGTTTGGTGACCTATACTCATTATGGAACTGGAAATTACCATCCAATTACGGCCCGGAATTATACTGATGTAAGCCTATTTACATGTGATCCTGCACTTGGCAGGGATGCCACGAAAGTTTTCAACTATCTTTCTGGCTACGCTCAACCCAAAACTTTGGAAAACATTTCGATATCACCTCTCTCTTTAAAATCAACTTTATTGAAACGTATCGCAGCTGAAACGAGTAATGCGATAAAAAAACGTCCAGCCGCGATTTGGGCCAAAATGAATTCACTCATAGACCCAGATATAATTGATGGTCTGTACGCTGCAGGACAAGCTGGAGTAAAAATTAGCCTAGTTGTGCGTGGCATATGTGGATTACGTCCCGGAGTTAAAGGACTATCAGAAAATATTCGTGTTAAGTCAGTTGTTGGGCGTTTTTTAGAACACTCCCGAATTATTTGTTTTGCNAANGGGANTCGTTTGCCTAGCTTNAANGCAAANGTATATATCTCATCTGCTGATTGGATGGGTCGAAATTTAAATCGCAGAGTAGAAACACTNGTAGAAATAAAAAACTCTACTGTGAAATCACAAATTGTTAACCAAATTATGGCGGCTAACTTAGCCGATCTAGCCCAATCTTGGGTAATGCAGCCNGATGGAAGCTATATCAGAGCATCTTGGCNTGATGGAAGCTTCGCTTTTANCTGNCATAAATTTTTTATGGAAAATGCGTCCCTATCAGGCAGAGGTACCGCCNGTGATAAANATGTAACTGAATTANCTCATACAAACTATTTTCAAACCACTCTTTAAGCNTGAANTAATTNACGAAACANAANCGCTTGTTAACATNACTTAAACCCATGAGATCCCAAATGGTTAAATTTATNGAAAACTCCTCAAAATGGGAACCATTTAATAGGCCATTGTTTGAAGGACCAAAATCACGCGATTTGTCCCGTGTTGGTGTANTAGACGTTGGATCGAATTCAGTAAGATTAGTNATTTTTGATGGAGCAGCCCGATCGCCTGCTTATTTCTTTAATGAGAAAGTCATGTGTGGATTAGGCGCAGGGCTTGCTGAAACCGGCAAATTAAACCCANATGGACGCCGACGTGCTTTAGCAGCGCTGAGGCGTTTTTGTAGCATTGGAAAAGATATTGGTTTACCCGATCTAACAGCTATTGCCACAGCCGCTGTTCGGGAGGCCAGTGATGGAAAAGGTTTTGTAAAACAAGTTTACTCCGAAACTGGCCTTAAGATTCATATTGTTGATGGTCTCGAAGAAGCTAGGCTCTCTGCACAAGGTGTTTTACTTGGTTGGCCAGGTTCCTATGGCCTCGTTTGTGACATGGGTGGTGCCTCAATGGAATTAGCTGAAATATCCAACGGTCGCGTTGGGAAAAGAAATTCATCGTCCTTAGGCCCGTTAAACATTTCTAGCATTCCCGGTGGTAAGCGAGCCCAAACAAAATTCATTTCAGAAACTTTGGATGATTTAAAAGCTAGGATGGGCTCACAGTCTGATCGGTTATTTTTAGTGGGAGGATCTTGGCGAGCTATTGCCCACATTGATATGTACCGTCGTGGATATCCAATGCACGTCATTCATGAATATCGAATGACATCTCATGACATCCGTAAAACAGAAAAATACATTAAAGAAACTAATTTAGAAAATCTCAAAGCTAAAANTCAGATTGATGCTGGAAGAATAGCTTTAGTTCCAATTGCAATGAAAGTTTTAAGNGGCCTTGTTCGGCGATTCAAACCACACGATATTGCAGTATCAAGTTATGGAATCCGTGAAGGCATGCTCTATCAGCAAATGCCACAGGTTATGAGAGATCGAGATCCATTAATAGAAAGTTGTCACTTTGCAGAAAGAAAGGATGCNAGGTTACCAGGGTTTGGTATGCGATTGCATAAGTTTATTTCTCCAGTTTTTTTAAATACTTTTTCTGACAAAGCTCGGCTAATACAAGCGGCATGTCTTCTTCATGACGTAAGCTGGAGAGCACATCCAGATTTCCGTGCAGAGGTCTGCTTTGACTATGCAACACGTGCAAATCTTGGCGGTTTAAGTCATAAGGAGCGCGTATTTTTGGGCCTCGCTTTATTATTCCGGTATGGAAACAAAAGTAATGGAGCGCAATTTAAGCCAATGCTAAAACTTTTGAGTGACGGTGACATAAAAGAAGCTGAAGTTATAGGAAAGGCGATGCGATTGGGTGCAATGCTATGGGCTAACCCAGACAATGAGACAGCGATGTTAGCTTGGAACCCAAAGAAAAAACTACTTGCCCTAACCCTCACTGCTGAAGCAGAACCCCTGTTTGGAGAAGTTGCAGAAGTTCGATTTCATTCTTTAGCTAAGGCTTTGGAAGCTACAACCCAATTGGATATCAAGCTTACGTGATTATTTTTCAGCTTTAAACATAAGCTTACATGTTGTCTGATTTATTTAGAACGTTCCANGCTTGATTGATTGCTACTAACCGTACTTCCGCTAGCTTGACAGCTTCAACAGGAATTCCGCGCGCAATTAGCTGATCGGGATGATTTTTTTTTACTAAATCTCTCCAGGCCCTACGAATTTCAGTTGGCGTCGCTGAAGGAGAAATACCTAATACATCATAGGGATCAGCCTTAGTTCCGTTCACATACCTTGCCTTCATCGTATGAAAACAACGATCGCCTAATGCAAAAATTTCAGCAACTCGTTTAAGAAACGCATCCTCCTGTTCATGATACTTATTATCGGCAACAGAAATGTGGAATAGGCCCTCAAGTAAATCTTCCAGNATATCAGTTTGGTCACCAAACATTTTTTTAATTTTGCGCGCATAAGTTTCAAATCCAGCTACATCTTGCCTTGCTAGATTAAAGACACGCGCAGCATTTAATTCATCTTCTGGCGGAACGCGAAAAACTTCCTTAAAAGCTCTGACTTCTAAATCTGTTACTTCACCATCTGCCTTTGCCATCTTGCCACTCAATGCTATCACAGCAATTGTAAATCCTACGGTACGCTCAGGAGGTGTNCNTAGTTTATTGAAAATACTGGACAGACNTTCNCCAGCAACAAGCGCCGCTAATAAATCGGAAATTTTAGACCAAATTGACATACTTTATCCTAGAACAACGANTTGGAGCGTTAAAGGTTACAACTTCTTATTTCAGTACTACAAATCCCTGACTAGTGATGATCTCCGCTGTAATTTTTGAATCTCCCTGTACAAAAATTATTCTGTCATCATTTAGAAAATTGCCAAGAAAAGAACTCATCAAGTCAGCCGCAGGATGTTGGATTATTAAATTTTTTAGCCGGATATTATTATCAGGCAAATCTAAACAAGGATGAAATCCTTCATGCCATTCAATTATTGCAGGGCCATATCCACCAAATGGCAGATCACCAGACTCNGTNACAGATATCTGCCACTTATACTNATCTCTTTGAAGCTCTATGGGAANCCCATACTCAGGACCAAGNTCTTTTAATGTATCANGAATGCTTTTGGTAGCTANTACCCAACCNCCCAAACGAGGTGGTCCCTTAAAATTATCAAGTCCAAACCAGCGTNGATAGGGTGGCTTATTCATAGCTGGATCAATTGCGATACTTTCCAGGTAACAGTNGGNCCCCATGCCCCATAAGTGATTGTGTGTACCAAAAAANTTATGTTTACCGCTTGCCATAGGCTGCTCATCAAGAAGNTTGCGCACCAAATTAGTCGCTGTTGGCAGAGACCTACCCACAACNACTATGTGATCTAAAGAAAGCATCTTAGGNTAGCATCAAGTTGTAATGGGTTTTATGCACGAGCTTTAAGTATTAGGTTCAACACTTCTTCAGCTGCCGCAGGAATATTAGTACCCGGTCCAAATATTGCCGCTACCCCAGACTTTTTTAGAAAATCATAGTCCTGCTGAGGTATTACTCCCCCACAAACAACTATAATCTCCTCAGCATCAGCCTCTTTCAGAGCGCTGATTAACTTTGGCGCAAGAGTTTTGTGACCAGCTGCCTGACTTGAAATACCGACGACATGAACNTCATTATCTACCGCATCTTGTGCAGCTTCTTCTGGAGTTTGAAACAATGGGCCAACATCAACATCAAACCCAATNTCTGCAAAAGCTGTAGCAATAACTTTAGCTCCCCTATCATGTCCATCTTGCCCCATCTTAACAACCAAGATACGAGGCCTCCGACCTTCAATTTTTGCAAAATCTTCAATAGATTTTTGGATAGTTACGAAATCTTCATCACCCTGATAAACTGATCCATATATACCTGCCAATGTTTTAACCTCCGCTCGATGTCGACCAAATGATGCTTCCATCGCTAAAGAAATTTCGCCCACAGTTGCACGTTGTCTCGCAGCCTCAATAGCAGCTTCTAAGAGATTGCCGCCCTCCTCANAGCGACGCCCCAACTCCAACAGCGCAGCATNACAAGATGTTTGATCTCTATTGCTACGAATTTTTTCTAGCTTAACCATCTGCCCCGTTCGAACTTGATTATTATCAATTTCCCGAACATCAATGTTGGGTTGGGTTGCAAGCTTATGTTTATTAACCCCAATAATAGCCTCCTCACCCCGATCGATAAGAGCTTGGCGTAGCGCCGCACTCTCTTCAATTTTGAGCTTTGGAACTCCACTTGCAACAGCTTTGGTCATCCCTCCTAAGGCCTCAACTTCTTCAATTAAACTCCAGGCTTTATCAATCATATCAGCTGTTAGCTTTTCTACGTAANAGGANCCAGCTAACGGATCAACAACATTTGTTACCCCAGTTTCTTCTTGCAAGATTAACTGNGTATTTCGAGCAATTCGGGATGAAATTTCTGTAGGTAAACCTATTGCTTCATCAAAACTATTAGTGTGCAACGATTGAGTGCCACCCAACACAGCNGACATTGCTTCAAACGCTGTNCGAACAATATTATTGTANGGATCCTGTTCTTGCAAACTAACCCCNGAAGTTTGACAATGAGTACGAAGCATGCTCGACTTTGGATCTTTTGGTTTAAATTCAGCCATTACACGGTGCCATAGAACCCGNGCCGCACGCAGCTTGGCAGTTTCCATAAAAAAATTCATACCTATAGCAAAAAAGAAAGAAAGNCGACCAGCGAACGCATCTACATCCATCCCACGAGCTATCGCTGCTCGTACATATTCTCGACCGTTCGCTATTGTATAAGCCAGCTCTTGAACCAAGTTAGCNCCAGCTTCTTGCATATGATATCCACTGATGGAAATTGAATTGAATTTAGGCATTTTGGCTGCTGTATACTCAATAATGTCCGCGACAATACGCATCGATGCGTCAGGCGGATAAATGTAGGTATTNCGGACCATAAATTCTTTTAAAATGTCATTCTGAATTGTGCCTGATAANGCTCCTTTATCGACACCCTGCTCCTCTCCAGCAACTATGAAAGAAGCCAATATTGGTATAACAGCGCCATTCATTGTCATCGATACAGAAATTTGATCCAAAGGAATACCTTCAAATAAAGTTTTCATATCTTCAACGCTATCGATTGCTACCCCAGCCTTACCAACATCACCAACAACACGAGGATGGTCACTGTCGTAGCCTCTATGAGTAGCAAGATCAAAGGCTACGGAAACTCCTTGTTGCCCCCCAGCTAGGCATTGCCGGTAAAACGCGTTAGATTCTTCTGCGGTGGAAAACCCAGCATACTGCCTAATTGTCCAAGGACGACCTGTGTACATTGTGGCTTTAACACCACGCCCGTAAGGCGCCTGACCTGGATTGCCGATAGTATGCTCTAGGCCATTTAAATCATCAGCCATGTAAATTGGCTGTACATCAATACCTTCNAGCGTTTTCCAAGTTAACTCTTCTAATGATTTGTCCCGCAANTCTTTTTCAGCCATTTGGCTCCAAGATTTTTTATCCGACATTGGTGAGCTCCTTTATGATGNTCACCATCTCAAATATTCTGTATTTTTTTTCTTCGCTTGCAACTTCAAAGCGTTTATAGAGTNGGGCAAAGGAGATCTCATGTTTCGTCAATTTTTTTCCATATTCATTAGTGTCATAACATTATACACGCCGGTAACTGCGGGGGAGACTCTAAGCGCTTGGAAAGCCAATCCATCCCAAATATTTTCAACATCAGATGTTGATTTGGAAGATATGATTTGGGCCGCGCGNCCCTTAATTATTTTTGCTAATAGCCCACTGGATCCAACTTTTAAACAACAAATGGCACTTTTACAGGAGNGTTTTGAGGTCCTAATCGAGNGAGATGTTATGGTGGTTGTTGATACAAGCCCGAATTCGAAAAGTATCCTTCGTAAAAATCTGCGACCNAAGGGGTTTGTTTGGGTATTAATTGGTAAAGATGGAACGGTAAAATTAAGAAAACCATTTGCCTGGGATATGCGGGAACTTAGCCGAGTAATTGATAAAATGCCAATGCGCCAACAAGAAATCAAAGAACCCTGAACTAGTGAAAGGGAAACTTTCTGCGACTGATAATTCCTAATTGATGGAAAANGCGATACCAAAATTATTCGAACTCCATAATTATTTCATCCACCGATAGGCTGCTATTTGGCGCNACATTGACTTTCTTNACAATTGATCTTCTTTCCGCTCGGAGGATGTTCTCCATTTTCATTGCCTCAATGGTACANAGTGCCTGCCCCTCCTGCACCTCATCTCCAGCGTTAACTTCAACTGTGGTAATTAGACCAGGCATTGGACAAAGGAGTAGTTTTGAGGTGTCCGCAACTTCTTTCTTTAACATCAATCCAGCTAACTCATTTTGGCGTGGACTGCGAACAGAAACCAAAATATCTGCACCTCGAAACCTTACTCTGAAACCACTGGTCCTTTTTTCAACTTTTAATAACATATCTTTGCCATCGACGTTCATCAGTGCGATGGATTTCCCTGGTGTCCAATCGCTGGAAACACGATGGCTGCAATCCTGAAAATGAACTGTTGACCCATTTGGGTCTGCATCAATTTTAACGGGGAACTCGTTCTCTTGTAGGTTCACCACCCAATCATCTCGAACACGTCTAGTATGATTATCCATACGACCAGAAACTCTGGTACGACGAATTTCACCTAAACGATACATTGCCACAGCACAGGCTGCTACTTCTTTTAATGCAGCAATTGATAGTTCAACCCCTAAAAACCCCTCNGGGTATTCTTCCTCAATAAAAGCTGTTGTTATATTNCCAGAACANAACCTCGGATGATCCATAACTGCCGATAGAAATGGAATATTATGTCCAATACCTTCAATTTCAAATCCATCTAATGCATGACGCATGTTAGAGATTGCACCCTCACGGGTTTGTGACCAAGTGCAAAGTTTTGCAATCATTGGGTCATAGTAAATACTTATTTCACCACCTTCGTATACTCCCGTATCATTTCGAACTACGGCCACNTCACTTCTAATCTCGGTGGGAGGNCTGTATTTTTTCAATCGGCCAGTAGAGGGTAGAAATTGGCGATATGGATCTTCAGCATACAGGCGGCTTTCAATTGCCCACCCGTTAATTACTACATCTTTTTGAGATATGCTTAATATTTCACCATTAGCTGCTCGGATCATTTGCTCAACCAAATCAATTCCCGTTATTAATTCAGTCACAGGATGTTCTACCTGCAACCGGGTATTCATTTCTAAAAAGTAAAAGTNCTGATCTTTATCNACAATAAATTCTACTGTACCAGCGCTAATGTAGCCAACTGATTTAGCTAACGCACATGATTGGTTCCCCATCAACTGACGAATTTTGGAAGTTAAAAATGGGCTAGGAGCCTCCTCGATAACTTTTTGGTTACGCCGTTGAATCGAACACTCTCTCTCGTTGAGATAGATACAATTCCCATGGCTGTCTGCAAGAACCTGAATTTCAATGTGCCGAGGTTGTTGAATAAACTTTTCAATAAAGATGCGATCATCNCCAAAACTATTCAAAGCTTCATTTTTTGATGATNGAAAACCTTCCCGCGTCTCTTCATCATTTGAAGAAATTCGCATNCCCTTNCCACCGCCTCCAGCNCTAGCTTTTANCATAACTGGATAGCCAATCTGNTTNGAAATTNTAACNGCCTCCTCCACATCAGAAATAATNCCCATAAAGCCAGGAATAGTATTTACCCCCGCCTTCTGGGCTAATTTTTTTGATTTAATTTTATCGCCCATGCTCTCTATTGCTTTTGCCGGTGGACCTATAAAGGTCACACCTTCAACTTTGAGAGCCTCTGCAAACATTTTATTTTCAGAAAGAAACCCATACCCTGGATGTACCGCATCAGCACCAGTTTTGCGAACCGCTTCCATTACCTTTTCAATTACAAGATATGAGTCTTTTGCAGGAGACTGCCCGATATGAACTGCCTCATCTGCCATCTTTACATGAAGAGCATGCGTATCAGCATCTGAATAAATAGCGACAGTTTTTATACCCATCAACCTGGCTGTTTTTATAACTCTACAGGCAATTTCGCCGCGATTAGCTATTAGAATTTTGTTAAACATTTAAAAACCCTTCTTGGCACTTCACAACTTATGACACGATATTTCACAAAAAAAAACCAGCTCCAGCTGTTGCTGGAACCGGTTGAGGAAAGAAAGAAACAGTCGCATGCCGATAGGTTACAACGAGAGCGATGTTGTCGTCTTGTATGACCTCTCAAGTTGGATGCGCCTAGTACTAAAAACAAAAACACCAGCACGTCGGCACAAAGCTGCGCAATTACGCCTGGTANGCCAAGCGAATTCATGCCGACCACCCATTTTCAAATATCTGCGCAAACGTGCTTTGAGCCTTAACCATATCTACTCTTAATCTTGCTTCATAAGACTCTGGATCAAAATCTTCATCCGCAGGAAGAACTTCACGATCAAAAANCCACGATAATCGACCACTGTCTAAATTTCCGCGCTCAAATGGGGCATTACCAAAATGTTGGATCAATGCATGCAAAAAAGCTTCATCAGCTCGCCTATCAGATGGACGTCTATCCGNNTAGCGCTCTCGCCGAATAATCCTTGAGGGTCCTTTTTTGCTTGCCCGTCTTATCGTGAACTGAAAATCTGTTCCCGCTAGTCTTCCAGGAAACCCCCTATGTTTTTCCATCATAACACTTTTTCAAATTTAAAATTATTTTCTATTTCATCACTATGTTTTCTTTCTCAAAGAAAACATCACCCATATTTTCTATAACGGTATATTGTCATGCTTTTTCCATGGGTTTTTTAAAGACTTCCCACGAAGGCTGGCAAAAGCTCTACATACCCTGCGTCGAGTCGAACCCGGCATTATAACTTCATCAATAAATCCTTTTTCAGCAGCAATAAACGGATTAGCAAAGCGTTCTTCATAATCCGCTGCATGTCGCTCTATTTTTTCCTGATTACCGAGGTCCGCCCTATGAATAATCTCCGTTGCACCCTTAGCGCCCATCACCGCAATCTCTGCAGTTGGCCAAGCATAGTTAAAATCACCTCGCAAATGTTTGGAAGCCATCACATCATAAGCACCTCCATAGGCTTTGCGCGTTATAACCGTCACTTTTGGAACTGTTGCTTCACCGTATGCAAACAAAAGCTTTGCACCATGTTTGATTACCCCTCCTAATTCTTGGCTGGTACCCGGTAAAAATCCAGGAACATCAACTAAAGTTAATATAGGAATTTCAAACGCATCGCAAAATCGTACGAATCGAGCAGCTTTTCGACTCGCATCAATGTCCAAACACCCAGCCAAGACAATAGGTTGGTTGGCNACTATGCCTACAGTTGATCCTTCCATACGNACAAAACCAGTGATTATATTTTGNGCGAAATCTTCTTGAATTTCATAAAAATCACTCTCATCTGCAATCTTTAAAATTAGCTCTTTCATATCGTAAGGCTGATTTGGNTTTTCTGGAATAAGTGTGTCCAAGCTTGCTTCCACCCGCGACGGATCATCAAAAAATGGACGAACAGGCGGCTTTTGTTGATTATTTAGGGGCAAAAAATCGACCAGTCGCCGCACTTCAGTAAGTGCTATAACATCATTTTCAAAGGCACCATCAGCTACAGACGATTTTTTTGTGTGGGTGGATGCNCCACCCAATTCTTCCGCGGTAACAATTTCATTTGTGACAGTTTTTACNACATCTGGCCCAGTCACNAACATATAGCTGCTATCTTTNACCATAAAAATAAAATCAGTCATTGCTGGCGAGTAGACTGCCCCACCTGCACAAGGCCCCATAATCACACTGATCTGCGGNACAACACCAGACGCCATAACATTACGCTGAAAAACTTCTGCGTATCCNGCCANAGAAGCTACGCCTTCTTGGATGCGTGCTCCCCCAGAATCATTAAGTCCTATTACTGGCGCCCCATTTTGGATTGCCATATCCATAATCTTACAAATTTTCTCTGCATGGGTTTCAGAAAGAGAACCTCCGAATACAGTAAAATCCTGACTGTAAACATATACCATTCGACCGTTAATAGTTCCCCAACCCGTTACAACACCATCACCTGGAATTTTTTGTTCATTCATTCCAAAGTCTACGCAACGGTGCGCTTTGAACATATCAAATTCTTCGAAGCTGTTTTCATCTAGAAGCAAGTCAATACGCTCGCGCGCAGTCAGTTTTCCCTTAGCATGCTGAGCATCAATTCTCTTCTGCCCACCAGCCATGCGTGCAACATTCCGACGGGCCTCTAATTCAGNTAAAATTCTATTCATAACCAATCCTCTTTGGATATTCTTATCTGAGAAACCCAAGGAAGCGAAGACTAAACCNAAATATTCGAATTAATTACAGTATGNGTTTGCAAACCANAATGACCACGTGACGACTGGACAAGCTTGACAGTCATATATAGCGGTCAATAATGAATACCCCTAACACCCGAAAATTTCTTANTAAATCTTCACCTCCTAGCATGTTTACTTTGATCTGCTTAGCAGCGATCGGAGCGCTAGCGTTGAACATGCACCTTCCATCA
>NZVF01000033.1 GCA_002698165.1 Planktomarina sp.
ATTTTTTTTGCTTCTNATAGATCCGCNGGCTCCNGCAATATGGCAAGATTATCCTTAGTCATCATTTNATTTACAGGNGTATTTCTATCAATTGCGAACCGCATGTCTCTATTTGTAACTATNCCNACGACAAGCCCNTTTTTTACTACTGGAAAGCCNGTTACTTGGTANTTTTCCTGCANAGATTTTGCATCAGCCAAGGTGTCATCTGGAGNTAGTGTAATTGGATCAAAGACCATCCCNCTTTCAAANCGTTTCACNCGCCTTACTTCTTGNGANTGTTCANNGACGGTCATGTTTCGGTGTATGACGCCCATACCACCTGCNTGAGCCATTGCAATAGCCATTTTGCCTTCTGTCACTGTATCCATTGCTGAAGACAAAAGAGGAATATTAAGATTAATGGANCGCGTTACAATTGTACGCGTGTCAACAGCTTTAGGTAAGACAGACGAGCGTGCTGGAACAAGTAAAACATCATCAAAGGTTAATGCCTCGCGAATCTCCATTGGANCCCTCCTTAGCAAGTATCATTTGACAATTTCCTATTGCATGAGTTTTGAAAAAGCTAAAGTACTTTTNGTCAATTAATTAAATTAGGACTTTTATAAATTCTTGACCCGTCTNTATTTAATAACCCAAAGCTTTAAAATTATACTATTTAGAGGTGTTTGGCGTGGATGATACATTTTCAGCCGCAGTTGTTCTTTACTGACTTTAGCAGACACGTAGATTAAAAGAATAATTAATTGTAGGTGACTGCATGGCTCAGGAACATTTAGTACTTTTTACGCCTTCNGGTCGGCGTGGAAGTTTTCCAGTCGGCACCCCAATCTTAACGGCGGCCCGCCAACTGGGGGTTGATCTAGACTCGGTCTGTGGTGGTAGAGGAATTTGTTCAAAATGCCAAATCACTCCAAGTTATGGTGAATTTCCAAAACATGGNGTGNCTGTTAAACANGGGGCANTGTCTAAATGGAATTCTGTAGAGCAACGTTACCAAGAAAAGCGNGGATTAATAGAGGGTCGTCGTTTAGGTTGTCAGGCGACAGTCCAAGGTGACATTGTCATCGATGTACCGCCAGAAAGCCAAGTGCATAAACAGGTGGTACGAAAACGTGCTGAAGTTCTCAATATTACATTAAACCCCTCAATCCGACTATTTTATGTTGAAGTTGAGGAACCTGATATGCACATGCCTTCAGGTGATTTGGAACGGCTTATAATGGCTTTAGAAAGCCAATGGGATTTAAAGAATATTGAAGTTACTTTTAGCGTCCTGCCCACCCTCCAGAGAAATTTGCGTAAAGGTTCTTGGTCAGTAACTTGTGCTATCCACCATAACNATACGAATGAAGCTCCAAGAATTATTCAATTGTGGCCGGGGCTATACGAGGGTTCAATCTATGGGATGGCTGTTGATTTAGGCTCAACCACAATTGCCGCACATCTTTGTGATCTCCAAAATGGTAANGTTATCGCTTCTTCNGGCGTAATGAACCCCCAAATAAGGTTTGGTGAGGACCTGATGAGTAGGGTTAGCTATTCAATGATGAACCCCGGTGGTGATCAAGAGATGACNCGAATAGTTCGTGAAGGAATAGATGAACTATTTACGCAAATTACAAGGGATGCGGGGATTGATAAAAATTTAATTATGGACACAGTTTTTGTATGTAATCCAGTTATGCATCATTTGTTTTTGGGTATCGATCCATTTGAACTTGGTCAGGCTCCCTTCGCGCTAGCTACTTCAAGCTCGGTCAAGACGAACACCTCAGAACTTGGAATAAATATTCATCAAAATGCTAGAGCCTACATTCTTCCCTGCATTGCGGGTCACGTGGGAGCGGATGCCGCTGCCGTAGCTCTCTCAGAGGCACCTAACAAGTCGGAAGATCTAGTTTTAGTTGTAGATGTTGGAACTAATGCCGAGATTTTACTAGGTAATAAAGAAAAAGTTTTAGCCTGTTCATCACCCACCGGACCTGCTTTTGAAGGCGCTCAAATTAGTTCCGGACAACGTGCTGCGCCTGGTGCGATAGAAAAAGTTCGCATAAATTCAAATACAAAGGAACCAAGGTTTAGAGTGATAGGCTGTGAACTATGGTCTGATGATCCTAATTTTTGGAATGAAGTTGGTGATACAGGTATTACGGGAATTTGTGGCTCAGGCATAATTGAAGCAATAGCAGAAATGAGAATGGCTGGAATCCTGGATGCATCTGGCCTTATTGGGTCTGCTTCTCAAACGGGGACTTCGCGCTGTGTATTGGATGGTCGTACAAATAGCTATGTAATGCATGACGGGACTGTAGAAGGAGGTCCTAAGATTACTGTCACTAATCCTGATATAAGAGCAATTCAAATGGCCAAAGCGGCTTTATATTCTGGAGCACGCCTTTTGATGGATAAATTTGAGGTAAATCANGTTGATCGAGTGGTTTTAGCTGGAGCTTTTGGTGCACACATTTCACCCAAACATGCAATGGTCCTTGGAATGATTCCTGATGTTCCATTTAAAAATGTTACGTCAGCCGGAAATGCTGCTGGTTCGGGTGCCCGGATTGCATTGATTGACATAGAACAACGAAAAGAAATTGAAAAAACCGTTCAACAAATAGATAAAATTGAAACAGCGGTAGAACCAAAATTTCAAGAGCACTTTGTAAACGCCTCAGCGATTCCAAATTCAGCTGATCCATTCACCCTTCTTAAAGAAAAAGTACCATTACCTAGCGTTAATTTTAATACTGGTGGTAGTAAGAATGCCCNAGGTAGAAGACGACGTGGCCGAGCTTAAGGAAATGTTCATAAGAGCCAACGAAGCTAATCCAAGGTAGGTTTTNAAACCTAAATTTGTTAGAAATTGAACGATCATTAGGCGAAAAAGGCATTGATTTTTAAGTTAAATTTACACCTGAAAACTTATGATTTTTATCCAAATAGTTCCTGACAAAACTCTAAACCCTCAACAAGTGAGTCTACTTCACTGGTCGTGTTGTACATTGCAAAGCTTGCGCGGCAGGTGGAAGAGACGCCCAAGAACTCCATTAAGGGCTGAGCACAATGGTGACCTGCTCTGACTGCAATTCCTTTTTTATCAAGCACAGTAGAAATATCATGTGCGTGGGCAGGTCCATTTAATGTAAATGAGAATATTGCGGCTTTATCATTCGGGATACCCTGAACATTTAACCAATTTAATCCACTTAAACGACCACGAGCATAGTCACACAATTTTTTTTCGTAAGCGTATATATTACTCATTCCGATACTCATCATGTAATCTACTGCGACGCCAAGACCTATTTGCTCAACTATCGCTGGAGTTCCGGCCTCAAATTTCATTGGGGCATCGTTATAAGTGATTAACTCTTGACCAACCTCTCTTATCATATCACCGCCACCCATAAAGGGTCGCATTTCAGCCATCCGTTCAGTTTTTACATAAATAGCACCTGAGCCACTTGGGCCATAAAGTTTGTGGCCGGTAATAGCGTAAAAATCACAATCAATGTCTGTCACATCAACGGGCATATGAACTGCTGCTTGAGATCCATCGACGAGTACCGCAACACCTAAATTATGTGCTGCTTTAGTTATAGCTTTAACGTCCACTATAGTTCCTAAGACATTAGAAACATGGGTTATAGCTACTAATTTGGTTCGAGCTGTTATGGCTTCAGTCACTCTGTCAGGATCTAGATAGCCATTTGCATCGACGTCCACCCAGATTAATTTAACACCCATGCGTTCTCGAAGAAAATGCCATGGTATAATATTTGCGTGATGCTCCATTACAGAAAGTATAATTTCATCGCCAGCCTTAAGATGTGGCATGGCCCAAGAGTAAGCTATGAGATTAATACCCTCTGTTGTACCAGAATTAAGTATAATATTATTNTCGGATGTTGCATTTAAAAATTTNCTTATTATTCCNCGTACCGATTCATAATTATCAGTCGCTAGGTTTGATAGGAAGTGCAAACCACGATGAACATTTGCATATTCTTCAGAGTAAGATTTTGTAATTGCATCAATAACTACTTGAGGTTTCTGAGCAGATGCCCCGTTATCNAGATAAACTAAAGGCCTGTCATTCACCATACGACTTAAGATAGGAAAATCATTTCTAATTTTTTCTANATTAAAACTCATTAAGCTACCTATACTGGNCTAAAACCAACAGAAACTAAAAAGATTGATCCNCAAATTGACATTACAATTAGTCCTAATAAGAAACAGANTGCCGCCTTCCAATTACTACCTAGATCAAGCCAAGAATTGATCAAGCCAAATAGAACCCAAAATAACAACCCTGTTCCAAAAAGNCCTACAATACCTGCCAGTTCCNGTGAAAAAATCGAAATGCCTAACTGAAGTACCTGTAAAAAGATTTGCAGAATTTGCATCCATGCAAACAAAAAAATACCATCAAAAAAACTTCCATTGGCTTGAAATATTCGGCTTGAAAACAAGATGCAGGCAACTAACAATATGTTTCCAATACCGATAACTATAACGACAAAAATTGGAGATAAAGGCGGCATTCCGGGGAAAAGCACAACCAAGCCCAAGCCATTAAAAATAAAAATCATTATTGCAGCTAATATTATTGTCACTGCAAATGCGCTCAAGGAAGTGTTTTTACTCGGTTGAAGCGCAAGTAATCTTAAACCCGCCTCATACGGATTCGAAAAACTTAACTTAAACAAATCGATTATGTAGCTCATTGCTCAGCCTCAATTAGTGAGTTCACCAAAATCCACAAAAATATCACAAGCCAAAAAAAACCAAAGATTGAATTCATTGTACCTAGCCCAATGAAACCTTTGATTAGTCCGGATAGAATGACTGCTGGCGAAGCTGCCAATAATGCCCAAAATGTTGCTAATCGGGCTGAATAAAAATCAGCTTTTGCCCGAAATACTTTAGTAAACACCCTTAGCAAAGCAGCAAAAGCGTATGCCAACAAAGGTAAGGTGAAGATTAAACCTAAGGCGTCGTGTTGAATATAATCTGTTAAAACCGCCTCATTCAAATGGGCCTGACGAGCACGATAAGGCCATTGTGCCATGAATAAAATAAAACACCCNCCNAATAGCATTGCGAAAGCTCTATCGTCACGTTTGCCCAGCNTGAGAAGACGCNCCATTACTTTGCGAGGTTTAATATGAGCCTCAACAATGTCCTGTATAACTGNCATANNATTACCGAGTGGCTAAAACTGAAGTAAGGTACTGTAAAAGAGCCNCAGCCAATAAAGGTTCTTCCACTTCTTCAATTGCTTCAGCCATAAAAGATAGGATTAACAAATCTACTGCTTTTGCCTTTGGAACTCCACGTGAACGAAGATAGAAAAGGGCTTGTTCGTCGATTGCGCCAGATGTTGATCCGTGTGAACATGCAACATCATCAGCGTATATCTCCAGCTCCGGTTTTGCTAAAAACTGACCATCATCATCAAGCAATAAAGACTGACTGATCTGATACCCATCTGTTTTCTGGGCGTTTTCTTTNACAAGAATTTTTCCTTGAAAAACACCAACTGCACCATTTCCAAGAACTTTTTTGAACACCTGCCTGCTCTCGCACCCAGCTGCGTGATGGGTGACAAAAACAGTGTCATCATGTTGGAACCCTTTGTCTCCGATACATGTACCAGCAACAGTAGCAGAAGAGCCCTCTCCAATTAGATCTAAAATACATTCGTTACGAGTTACGGTTCCACCAGAAGAAAAAGTAAAAGATTTAAATATGCTATTGGTCCCNACTTTTCCAAAAATGTGGCTTATTGTATGATTTTGATCTCCCGCTTGTATTCTAATATGGTTAAANTTTCCTNGATCCGCGACTTCTATCTCTAAAACCACGTTGGATCGGGCTCCATAATTCCCAGTCTCAATTAAGGTTATTTCAGCACCAGGCTCAACTTTTATTACGTGATGAATCATTGCGTCAGTATCGTTGTTAAAGATCGCATTGATCACAACTGGTTTTTCTACGTGTTTTTTAGCTCGTAAAAATATACCTTGACTGGCAGTCGCCGTATTCAAGGCGGCTAGTGACCGCCTTACAGGNTCCTGACCCTTGGCTTCAAGCTTTCCATAAACTGTACTNGCCCAATGCTGCTTCATTCTTACAGATTGATCCAAACTTTCGGCAGAGTAATCTGAACAAGATGGAAGAGGATTTGTTTTCAGAAGGCCATTTTTATAATTTATTACCGACCCAAACAGATTAGAAAATACATCAATTTCTTTAGAAGAATTCACATTGATTGGCGTTTTAGGTGCCAAAAATGGATCAGGACGTGTGTAACTCCAATATTCATCACGACGAGTTGGTAGACCATATTCAATAATTTTATCAGAGGCAAAAATTTGGGACGATCTTGCCCAATCGCTTATATTTTTGAGCATCTTTGGATCTTGTAAACCCATTTGTTTAACAATTTCATCAAATGGAGAAAGCACTAGGAAGCTTCTTCAAGCAAATTAGTGTACCCATTATGTTCAACTTCCAATGCTAGATCAGGCCCACCCGACTTAACAATTTTTCCGTCAGACATGATATGAACAATATCAGGTTTGATATGATCTAAAAGGCGCTGATAATGTGTTATAACTAAAAATGTTCGATGGTCATCTCGTAAGGCGTTAACTCCTTGTGCAACCAACTTCATCGCGTCCACATCAAGACCACTATCTGTTTCATCTAAAATACACATTTTAGGTTCAAGCATAGCCATCTGTAAGATTTCATTACGCTTTTTTTCACCACCGGAAAAGCCAACATTAACCGGACGCTTTAGCATATCAGCATCAATTTTAAGTTCTTTTGCTTTAGCACGGACAATCTTTAGAAAATCTCCAGCTGAAATTTCTTCCTCATCTCTCAACTTTCGTTGTGAATTTACAGCTGACCGCAGGAACGTCATGTTTCCAACCCCGGGGATTTCCACAGGATATTGAAATGCTAGGAATAAACCCGCAGCGGCCCTCTCTTCTGGATCCATATCCGATATATCATTATCTTCTAGTCGAACTGATCCTGAGGTAACTTTATAACCTGTCTTTCCCGCTAAGATATAGGACAGTGTTGATTTACCTGAGCCATTTGGCCCCATGATAGCATGCACTTTTCCAGCTTCTAACGAAAGATTTACTCCCTTAAGGATCTTCTTGTCTTCCTCCTCAAGTTGTGCNTGTAGATTATTGATTTCTAACATTTAAATCTTTCATTGATNATTTTTAAATTTTTATAAATATACTAAANNATAAAACTGTTTATTAATTAACAAACTAAACTTTTACTACCCAACAGACCCCTCGAGCGATATGGCNACTAATTGTTGTGCNTCCATCGCAAATTCCATTGGGAGCACCTGCAAAACTTCTTTACAAAAGCCATTAACNACGAGTGCTACTGCATCCTCTTCCCCCATTCCGCGAGAACGGCAATAAAATAACTGTTCATCATCCACCTTGGAAGTCGTTGCTTCATGTTCTACTCTAGATGANTTATTTTTCACTTCTATATAAGGGACAGTATGAGCGCCACATTTATCTCCAATTAAGAGACTATCACATTGCGTAAAATTTCTACTCTCCTTCGCCTTTGGGTGCATTGAAACAAGGCCTCTGTAGGTATTTTGTGCTTTTCCAGCNCTAATTCCTTTTGATACAATTCGAGACTTGGTATTTTTTCCTAAGTGTACCATTTTCGTTCCCGTGTCTGCCTGTTGCATATTATTTGTAATTGCAATCGAATANAATTCGCCTTGGCTGCTATTTCCACGCAAAATACAGGATGGGTATTTCCAAGTGACGGCGGATCCNGTTTCAACTTGAGTCCACATCACCTTNGAACGATCGCCTCGGCAGTCNGCACGCTTNGTTACGAANTTATANATTCCGCCNTTNCCNCTTTCATCGCCAGGATACCAATTTTGTACGGTTGANTATTTAATTTCAGAATCTTCGAGCAAAACTAATTCAACAACCGCAGCATGAAGTTGAGCTATATCTCTTTTTGGAGCTGTACACCCTTCCAGGTAGCTAACGTATGAGCCCTTATCAGCAATTATCAATGTCCTTTCAAACTGCCCGGTGTTTTCTGCATTTATNCGGAAATAAGTACTAAGCTCCATTGGGCAACGAATTCCCTCAGGAATGTAAATNAAAGATCCATCTGAAAAAACTGCNGAATTNAAGGTCGCATAGTAGTTATCCGTGACCGGNACNACNGTACCAAGNTATTTCTGAANTAACTCGGGGTATTCCTTTATNGCNTCTGACATTGAACAAAAAATNACNCCAGCTTTTTTTAATTCTGCCTGAAATGTTGTGCCAACAGACACCGAGTCAAATACTGCATCTACNGCAACTTTGCGTTCTTCATCTCCGCCCTCAACCCCCGCAAGAAGCGCTTGTTCTTTCAGNGGGATCCCTAATTTTTTATATGTTTCTAATAACTTAGGATCTACATCATCTAANGATTTTGGTTTTTTCTCCATACTTTTTGGACGCGCATAATAGTATTGATCTTGAAAATCAATCTTAGGATAATTGACCATTGCCCACTCTGGTTCTTTTAACTCCAGCCAACGACGATAAGCATCTAAGCGCCAGTTCAACATCCATTCAGGTTCATCNTTTTTAGAAGAAATTAAACGAACAATATCTTCAGATAGCCCTTTTGGCGAATATTCTGTTTCAATTTCAGTATTCCAGCCATGCTTGTATTCACCCGACAATGCCTTTACCGCACCAACCGTTTCGGCATCTACACCCTCTTTTACTTGCATATCACTCATCTCTATTACCTATATTAGCGCCCTGCGCGTTAGAAATTTATCGTAAGCAGNTAACCAAGCCGTAGCAAACTGTACAATTTCNGATTCCATCGTCAAAGGACCAAGTGAAACNCGAATAGCCGAATTAGCCACATTTTTCTCAAATCCCATTGCTTCGAGAACTCTGCTAGAATTCACTTTACCTGATGAACATGCGGAGCCTGCTGATACTGCAAANCCAGCTAAATCCATTTGCATTACCTGTGTCTCCCCTTTCCATCCAGGAGCTGCAAAACAAGTAGTATTTGGCAACCGCGNTGCATCTCTCCCNATACAAATAATGGGTTTGCCGCTGGCTTCCAGCGTTTTTTCTAAAAAATNTCGNAATTCTTCAATTTTTTTCCACTTACAATCNGCAAGATCTTTAGCAGAAGCTTCAGCAGCAGCCCCGAANCCAGCAATTCCCACTATATTTTCCGTTCCCGCGCGTCGGCCCATTTCTTGACCACCNCCCTGNATCTGTGCGATCAAAGGCTGCCCTTCTGCCAAAAGTAGACANCCTACTCCTTTAGGACCCCCAAGTTTATGTGCAGATGCACAGGCCATTTTTGCACCTGTCCAAGAAAAGCTTGTTGGAATTTTACCAAATGCCTGCGTCATATCNCAAAAGCCCAGATTTTTAGGTAATTTTTGGATTATTCCAGTTTCTGAGTTAGCCAGTTGCAAGGCNGTCTTTTCTGGCGCTGATACTCGTACTTCTCCNGACTCAACNGGTAATATCGGNTTTACCCAAGCNGTAACAGCATCATGTTCAATATTTGCNGCTTGAAANCCTTGNCCATTTANAGCTAGGGCAGCAGCCTCAGTAGCTCCACTAGTGAAAACGATATCACGAAAGCCCACACCAAAAGCATCAGAAATTTGGGTTCGTGCTTTTTCGATTATAGCTTTTGCTGCACGCCCCTCCAAATGGACAGATGAGGGATTGCCCATTACTTCTAGTGCNGAAATCATGGCTNTCCGGGATTCATTTCGTATTGGGCTTGTAGCATTATAATCCAGATAAATNCGATTTTGCATTAATCAGTAACTTCAAATAAGTTTGGAACTGCAGGGCAAGGAGACAAGGTGTTTTCTACAACATCTGACAAACGAGTTTGGTGAAGAAAAACATAAACCTGGGCGCTCATCACTTCCCACAATCTGTTAGACATGCTTTGGGCCTTACTACCAGAAATGCCGCCAGAAGCCCCTGCCCCCATATGCAGGGCATCAACTGTTTCATCCAAGGCATTTAAAATATCTACTACGCGAATTTCTGAAGCTGCTCTGGCTAATCGATACCCGCCATTTGGTCCACGAACTGACTCGACAAGATTTNNACGACGTAGTTTTACAAAGAGNTGTTCCAAATAAGGGAGAGAAATATCTTGTCGTCGAGAAATATCAGATAGTGGAGCTAATTCGTTTGTATTTAACAGAGCTAAATCTGCTAATGCCACCATTCCATATCGCCCCTTAGTTGAAAGTTTCATGCCATTTCTGCTTTCATTCAGACGCAAANTGCTATTTTTTGGATCAAATTAATTGACCTACCCTCAAGGGTTGCGTTACCGGAGTATAGAGCGGTTAACTGCATATCGATTTAGAATGGTTCTAAGCTTACACCTACACAACGTCAAGCCAAGCGAGCACCATTAACACACTAAAGGAACAAAATGCCCGAAGTAATATTCCCTGGCCCAGAAGGCCGCCTTGAAGGTCGTTACCACCCACAAAAAACTAAAGATTCACCAATTGCAATTATCTTGCAACCACATCCACAGTTTGGGGGAACCATGAATAACAAAGTCGTGTATAATCTGCACTACGCTTTTTATAATATGGGATTTACTGTGCTGAGATTTAATTTTCGGGGAGTGGGNAGATCACAAGGTGAATATGATCAAGGAGTNGGTGAATTAAGTGATGCAGCTTCGGCTTTAGATTATCTCCAGTCAATGAATACNAATGCGAAACAATGTTGGGTNGCAGGTTTTAGCTTTGGGGCATGGATTGGAATGCAACTTTTAATGCGGCGTCCTGAAATTTCAGGTTTTATTAGCGTCAGCCCACCCGCAAACATGTATGATTTTAGTTTCCTAGCGCCATGCCCGGCGTCTGGGTTGATAATTAACGGTTTGGCAGACCGCGTTGCACCTCCTGAAGATACGGTAACATTAGTCAACAAACTTCATGAACAAAAAGGTATTACAATTACACATGAAGAAGTTGAAGGAACGGGTCATTTTTTTGAAGACCCCCATATGGATCCAATGATTGAGTCCGTAAAAACTTATGTTAAACGCAGATTAACAGAAAATACTCGATAAGATCTAAAATATTACATCGACCGGGATCTAATTAAAATTCTAGGGTCAATATTTTTAAATTGGTTACTTTATTAAAAATGTCCAAATCTGGATAAAATTTGACTTAGAACATGATCAAACTTGGGCACAAAACAGTTCTTGGGATAAAAAATGAATGATATTGGCATTGGCATAATTGGTGGTGGATACATGGGTAAAGCGCATTCTGTTGCCTTTGCCGCCGTTGCAAGTGTTTTTGACACCAAATTAAAGCCTCGTTTAGTTACCATATGCGCCCAAACAGAAGAAAATGCAGAAAAATATCGCAAAGCCTATGGATTTTCAAAAGGGACATCACAATGGAAAACATTAATTGCTGATCCTGAAGTTGATGCTATTGTTATAGCTTCACCTCAACATACCCATCACGATATAGCTTTAGCCGCCTTGCATGCTGGAAAGCCAGTTTTATGTGAAAAGCCACTTGGGGTTTCATTGAAAGAAAGTCGATCCATGGTCAAAGCTGCGGACGATTCTGGAGTAACAAATATGGTTGGGTTTAATTACATTCGGACCCCAGCCTCACAGCAAATCAGAAAATTTTTAGCAGATGGTCGGATTGGCAAGTTAACATGGTTTCGTGGAGAAATGACTGAAGATTTTTTTGCAGACCCGAATGTAGGAGGATGGCGTTCTCAAGGCGCTGCAAATGGTACAATGGGCGATCTAGCTCCACATATGATCAATGCAGCCCGTGCATTAATGGGCCCTATTGAAACGTTAAGCGCGTCCATTGAAACAGTTCATAAAATTAGAGACGGTACAAAAGTAACAAATGACGACCAAGCCCAAATGATGTGCTGTTTTAAAAGTGGTGCTCAAGGTCACATGTATTTTAGTCGTGTGGCTACAGGCCGAAAAATGGGATATGCTTATGAAATCCACGGAACTAAGGGCCACATCCGTTTCGATCAAGAAGACCAAAATGCAATTTGGCTTTACACCGATGAAGGTCCAGAAGTGGAGCGAGGTTTTAGAAAAATTCTAACGGGCCCCGCTCATCCAGACTATCTTCCCTTCTGTCAGGGTCCAGGACATGGTACCGGTTATCAAGATCAGATTATAATTGAAGCAAAAGACTTTTTAACTGCAATTGCTGAAAAACGTACCATTTGGCCCTCTTTCAAGGAAGCGATGGAAGTTAATCGCATAATAGCTGCTTCGCAGGACTCAAGTTTTAAAAAAGCTTGGGTTAAAGTAGAAGATTATTAGATTTTATAGGTTACGGTGATGATAAAAATTGGTAATGCACCTTGCTCTTGGGGCGTGGAATTCGCGGATGATAGTCGGAACCCAAGTTGGCGACAGGTCCTTAAAGAAAATAATGAAGCAGGATATAAAGGTATTGAATTAGGACCAATTGGTTACATGCCTGAAAATCCTACAGTCCTAGCTGAGGCATTAAATGAATTTAACCAAGAGTTAATTGGAGGTGTAATTTTTCGTCCCTTTCATGATCCAAATAAATGGGATGAAGTTTTAGATGCATCAAAACGTACATGCGAAGCTCTCTCAGCGCACGGAGCTTCTCTTTTGGTGATAATTGACAGTATTTCACCACGTCGTGCACCAACTGCTGGCAGGTCCGATGAGGCTGTACAAATGAACTCGGTTGAATGGCAAAATTTTAAAAATAGGATTACAACAATAGCCAAAATTGGAGCAGAAGAATATGGACTTAAAGTGGGAATTCATGCTCATGCGGCTGGATTCATTGACTTTGAACCAGAATTAGAGCGCCTTTTAGATGAAGTAGACGAGAAAATTCTTGGTATTTGTTTTGATACTGGACATCATTCGTATGCTGGATTTGATCCTTTAAAGTTTATGAAAAAACATATTTCCAGAATTAACTACGTACATTTCAAAGATACAAATCCATTAGTGAAGAGTAGAGTTATCAAAGAGCGGATTGGATTCTATGATGCCTGTGCACAGGGAATATTTTGTAATTTAGGGAAAGGCGAAATAGATTTTACCCAGGTAAGAAATGTTTTAATTAATGCTAATTTTAATGGTTGGTGCACGGTAGAACAGGACTGTGACCCTAATGGAAAAACTTCACCAATCACAGACGCACTGCGCAACCGTGAGTATTTACACTCAATTGGCTTTTAGGAACCGACTTATGAATAAACTCAAATGGGGGATGATTGGCGGAGGAGAAGGTAGCCAAATAGGACCTGCTCATCGCCTTGGCGCAGGTCTTGATGGACTATTTGAATTCAAGGCTGGAGCGTTGGATCATCGCCCCTCTATCGGAATAAAATATGGTAAAAGTTTAGGTTTAGGAGACCGCGCATATGGTAGTTGGCAAGACATGTTAGCTGGCGAAACGGCAAGGAGTGATCAAATTGATTTAGTAACAATTGCTACACCAAACTCAACCCATTTTGAAATCACCAGAGCATTCTTGAATGCTGGCTTTAACGTATTGTGCGAAAAACCTATGACCATGACCGTTGAGGAAGGTGAAGAAATTGTTAGAATATCTCGCTCCGTTGGCAAAATTTGTGCCGTAAATTATGGGTATTCAGGATATTCTCTGGTACGACACATGAAAGCAATGATTGCTCGCGGGGATATCGGAAAAATTAGGCTAATAAATGCTGAGTTTGCACATGGGCACCATGCCGATGCAAGTGATGCAGACAATCCAAGAGTGCGTTGGCGGTATGATCCTCTTCAGGCTGGTGTTTCCGCTCAATTTGCTGATTGTGGCATTCATGCCTTGCATATGGCATCTTTTGTTTCTGGCCAAGAGATTACAAAACTAAGCGCCGACACTGTTTCCTGCATTGAGACCCGGGAACTAGAGGATGATGCAATGGTTAATTTTCGGATGGATGGTGGCGCTATTGGTCGCCTTTGGACGTCCTCTATAGCCATTGGCCGTCAACATGGCTTAGGAATACAAATTTTTGGCGAACAAGGGGGATTGCGGTGGACGCAAGAACACCCAAATCAACTTTATTATATGCCGTTAAACGGCAGGCTCCAAGTCATTGAACGTGGTGAAAACAATCTTTCTCCAGAGGCTGACCGTACCTCACGAGTTACTATAGGACACGCGGAAGGCATGCCTTTGGCTTTTGCAAATATATACTCGGATTTGGCTGAAGCTATTAATTCAGTAAAAGAAGGACGAGAAATTGATCCTGCAGCTGATCTATATCCTCGCGCTGAAGATGGTTTAAGGTCGATGGCTGCAGTCTTAGCTGTATCAAAATCAGGGTTGAACTCAGGTATCTGGTTAGACGCTCGGCCCCCAATGTTTACGTAAACCTTTTAAATCGAACTTTTTAACCTTTAAAAGGTTATTAACTTATTAACCGATAAAAAGCACTTTGTTTAGAAGTATTATTTCGCAACTTTAATGCAATATATAGTTTGAAACTCAATTAAAGCAGGAAAAGCTTTTTCGGCTATAGGATCTTTTATATTCTATAATATATCATCGGTTTATGCCAGCCTGTAAGGCAACATTTACCACATTTGATTTGTCAACAAAACCAGGACCTGATGCGATATTTGAACCTGGTAATATACCAGCATTTGTGTTCCAGAGATGAAGTACTATTACAGGCATGTAGCCCTGCAAGCGTTGTTGTGGATCTATTGTAAATGCAACATCTCCCAACTCAATCAGATCCATAACTTTTGCTGAAAGATCAAAGCATGCCAGATGCACTGCGGCATTAACACTTTTAATTACATTATTTGCGGCTTCACACACATCTGCTCCAACAGCCAAAACCCCGTCAATTGAAGGGTCAATAGATAATGCAGAGGCTGTACGATTTTCAATCTGT
>NZVF01000034.1 GCA_002698165.1 Planktomarina sp.
TCTTGATTTACAGTATCGCCAGAGTTCTTAAACCATTCGGATACGGTTGCTTCGCTTACGCTCTCCCCAAGAGTTGGAACCATAACGGCAATATCGTTATTAGTAGACGAAGTCGTTTTAATGGATTCATTTATATTGGTTTCACCAGGGTCAGTAGCATTGATTTGAGCAAGTAATGCTTCGACACCAACCGTAGATCCTTCAGCGGCGACAATTTCAATAACAGTTCCTGCTGTGGGACTTGGGACTTCCACAGTGACCTTATCAGTCTCTAATTCACATAGCATTTCATCNANGGCAACTGNATCTCCCGGTTTTTTGAACCATGTTGCAACAGTAGCCTCTGTGACAGACTCACCTAAGGTAGGCACTCGAACTTCAATGGACATNGATTTATCCTNTCAGTGTAAGCGCTTCGTCAATAAGCGCGGCTTGTTGTGATTTGTGTATTGATGCCAGACCGGTTGCAGGTGAGGCAGAAGTACCGCGTCCGNCATAAAGCGGTCGTAAGCTTTTGGANCCAATTCGATTGAGCACCCATTCAATATTAGGCTCTATAAAGGACCAGGCACCTTGGTTTTTGGGTTCTTCTTGGCACCAATAAACCTCNGCCTTTTTAAAACGCCCTAATTCGCTNACCATTGAAATGGCTGGGAATGGATAGAATTGTTCGATCCGCATGAGATAGATATCTCTGATACCACGTTCGTCTCGCTCTTCGAGCAAGTCATAGTAAACTTTACCAGAGCATATAACCACTCGTTTAATTTTATNGTCTTGAANNAGTTTAGTTTCTGAATTTCCGTATTGTGCATCGTCCCACAGCACTCGNTGGAAGCTAGAACCAGTCGTAAAATCTTCACGCTTGGATACTGCCATTTTATTACGAAGTAATGATTTGGGTGTCATCAAAACTAAAGGCTTACGAAAAGTACGATGGATTTGGCGCCGCAAAATATGAAAATAATTAGCAGGGGTAGTACAATTAGCCACAATCCAATTATCCTGACCACACATCTGTAAAAATCGTTCTAATCGAGCCGAACTATGCTCAGGCCCTTGTCCTTCAAATCCGTGAGGCAGCAGCATTGTGAGCCCTGACATCCTGAGCCACTTACTCTCTCCGCTCGAAATAAATTGGTCAAACATTATTTGGGCCCCATTTGCAAAATCACCAAACTGGGCCTCCCACAGTACCAATGCATTTGGTTCTGCTAAAGAGTAACCATATTCNAAGCCCAAGACCGCATACTCTGAGAGCATTGAGTCAATAACCTCATAGTANCCCTGACCATNTCGAATTTTGTTTAGNGGATAATAACGTTCTTCTGAGTTCTGATTTACTAAACCTGAGTGCCGGTGGCTAAATGTTCCACGTGTACTGTCTTGTCCGGAAAGCCTCACTGGGTGTCCCTCGGTTAAAAGCGAGCCAAAAGCCAATGCTTCTCCTGTTGCCCAATCGATACTGGATCCAGATTTTAAATTCTTAGCTTTTAAGTCCAACATGCGCTGCACGGTTTTGTGGATTGTGAAGTCATTGGGGATTTTAGTCAGAGCTTCAGAAACTTCTGTAAAGGTTTGTTCCGGAATAGCTGTTTCGCCACGTTGATATTCTTCTCCGCGGCGGTCTATTTTTGACCAGCGTCCATCCAACCAATCAGCTTTATTCGGTTTGTAGTTTTTACCTGCTTCGAACTCTTCATTAAGGTAAACTTGAAACTTAGCTTTACTATCTTCTATTTCACCTTCAGGTATCAAACCATCTTTTACGAGACGTTCCGTATAGAGCGTCAGTGTTGTTTTTTGGTTTTTAATTTTTTTGTACATGGCAGGATTAGTGAACATCGGTTCATCGCCCTCATTATGTCCAAACCGTCGATAACAGATTATGTCTAAAACTACGTCTTTTCTAAATTTTTGTCGGTATTCGGTTGCTACCTTTGCTGCATGAACTACTGCTTCAGGATCATCTCCATTTACGTGAAAAATTGGCGCCTCCACCATTAAAGCAATGTCTGTTGGATAGGCAGATGAGCGGCTAAAATGAGGTGCTGTGGTAAAACCTATTTGGTTATTTACAACAATATGTATCGTTCCTCCATTCTTGTGGCCTTTCAGGCCAGAGAGGCCAAAACCCTCTGCTACGATACCCTGACCAGCAAATGCTGCATCGCCGTGAAGTAAAACAGGCAACACACTTGTACGGTCAGGATCATTATTTTGATCTTGCTTTGCACGGGCTTTTCCTAAGACGACGGGGTTAACTGCTTCTAAATGACTTGGGTTTGCGGTCAGAGACAAATGTACGCTGTTGCCGTCAAACTCTCGATCTGACGATGCGCCAAGGTGATATTTTACGTCTCCAGACCCCTCCACGTCTTCCGGCTTGAAAGATCCGCCTTGAAACTCATTGAAAATAGCCCGGTAAGGTTTCGCCATCACATTTGCGAGAACAGATAGGCGGCCGCGATGTGGCATGCCAATGATTATGTCTTTGACGCCGAGAGCTCCACCACGTTTTATGATTTGTTCCATTGCTGGAATTAGACTTTCTCCTCCATCAAGCCCAAAACGCTTTGTACCCATGTATTTAACATGCAAAAATTTTTCAAAACCCTCAGCCTCTACCAATTTGTTTAAAATTGCTTTTCGACCTTCTTGAGTAAAACTAATTTCCTTACCGAAGCCCTCTATTCGTTCCTTGAGCCAAGACGATTGTTCAGGATCGAGGATATGCATGTANTGTAATGCAAAAGTNCCGCAATAAGTACGTTGAACAATTTCAATGATTTCATGCATAGAAGCAAATTGCAGTCCCAAAACGTTATCTAGAAAAATTGGCCGATCTAAATCAGATGAGCTGAACCCATAGGTTTCTGGATTTAATTCTGGTCTATCTTTCCCGTTGCGCATTTTCAAAGGATCAAGGTCTGCACTTAAATGGCCTCTAATGCGGTATGCCCGGATTAACATTAGCGCACGAACACTGTCCAGAACTGCCTGTTTTATTTGTTCTTCACTGACATCCTGATCGCTCTGTTCCGCTTTCAAAGTAATTTTTTTCTGGGTGGAATTAGCCTCAGATTGCAATGGGTGTCCGCCAGTTAGGGCACTTGTCAAATCATCCATGGGCAGTTGGGGCCAGTCGTTTCGTGCCCAAGTTGCTCCAACGGCTTTGGCCGTGATCTCAGTATGTATATCCCCTAGTCCTGAAAAAAAATCTGACCACTGATCATCGACTGAATTTGGGTCTGACGCATAACGAGCATGCATATTCTCTAAATATTCTGCATTGTGACCTTGCATAAAAGATGACGCGTGCAACTGCTCGTTCTTTGGAGGGTTGGTCATCTATTTTGGCCTAAAATTGAGTGTTTTGTAAAACAAGTAAAAAGATAAAATTTATAAATATTTTGGAATTTTTTCTGGGAAAATGAAATTAAATTGAACATTGAGTTTTGACCTTACAATAAAAGAGGTTTTAAACTTTTGAAAAGCATCTGAAGGAGGCATTTTTGCAACCTATCGTGATAGGCTTGTTGGTATTTTCTTAAAAAGAGAGAGATTATTGTCATAACACTAACCGATTGCCTCCAAAACAGCCTCGCCTAAGCCAGCAGGACTGTCAGCAACTATAATTCCCGCAGATCTCATTGCCTCTATTTTATCGTCGGCGCCACCTTTTCCACCTGCTACAATTGCACCTGCATGGCCCATACGTCGACCCGGCGGAGCTGTTCGGCCGGCTATAAATCCAGCTGTTGGTTTCCATCTTCCTTTTTTCTTTTCGTCAGTAAGGAATTGTGCAGCTTCCTCCTCAGCAGATCCTCCAATTTCCCCAATCATAATAATACTTTCGGTTTCTTCATCTGCTAAAAACCATTCCAATACGTCAATGTGTTCCGTGCCTTTTATTGGATCCCCACCAATCCCCACACATGTAGATTGTCCAAGACCTACATCCGTAGTTTGTTTCACTGCTTCGTAGGTTAATGTACCAGAACGAGAAACGACACCGACTGATCCGCGTCGGTGTATGTGTCCTGGCATGATCCCTATTTTACAAGCCTCAGGTGTTATGACACCTGGACAATTTGGGCCTACGAGGCGACTGGGTGACCCCTTAAGAGCACTTTTTACCTTTATCATGTCCAATACTGGTATTCCCTCAGTAATACATACAATCACGTCCATTTGTGCATCGATAGCTTCTAATATTGAGTCAGCAGCGAACGGTGGTGGTACATAGATTACCGTTGCATTTGCGTGTGTTACAGCTTTCGCTTCATGTACTGAGTCAAATACTGGCAGGTTCAGATGTGACTGGCCGCCTTTGCCAGGCGTTACGCCTCCAACAACTTCTGTTCCATAGTCAATTGCCTGTTCTGAATGGAAGGTTCCCTGGCTGCCCGTAAAGCCTTGGCATATTACTTTAGTATTTTCGTCGATTAATACAGCCATAAATAGCTCCCAGTTATTCTTTTAGAAAGGAAAGTAGAAACAATGGGTTTTGTGTTTTTGTGTAATATTGAGCCCATTAGTTGGCGCTCACTTTGACAGCCGCAACAATTTTTTGTGCGCCGTCCTTTAGATCATTTGCGGCAATCACGTTAAGGCCACTTTCATTTATAATCTGTATTCCTTTATTGACGTTCGTACCTTCTAGTCTAACAACTAAAGGAACTTGTAATCCGACCTCCTTAACGGCAGCTACCACTCCCTCTGCGATAACGTCGCAGCGCATAATACCACCAAAAATATTTACCAATATTCCCTTAACCTGAGGATCGGAAGTAATTATTTTGAATGCTTCTGTTACTTTTTCTTTGGTAGCACCACCGCCGACATCTAAAAAATTAGCGGGTTCAGCACCATATAATTTAATGATATCCATTGTTGCCATGGCGAGACCTGCGCCATTAACCATGCACCCAATTTCACCGTCNAGCGAAATGTAATTGAGATCATATTTACTAGCTTCAAGCTCTTTAGGGTCTTCCTCCGTGGTATCGCGCAGTTCGGATATGNCCGAATGTCGGTAAATAGCGTTTCCGTCAAATCCCATTTTTGCATCTAAGCATTTCAGGTTGCCATTCCCTGAAACGATTAGAGGATTAATTTCGAGCATCTCCATATCTTTGTCTACAAACAGCTGATATATTTTCCCCATTAAAACAACACATTGTTTTATTTGTTTGCCCTCTAAGCCAAGATTAAAGGCAATTCTTCTACCATGAAAACCTTGATAGCCCGTTGATGGATCAACAGAAAATGATAATATTTTTTCAGGCCTAGTTGCAGCAACTTCTTCAATATCCATTCCNCCTTCTGTNGAAGCAACGAACGATATTTGGCTNGTTTGGCGGTCTACTAAAATTGCTAAATAAAATTCTTTTTCAATTTTAGAACCATCTTCNATNTAAACACGATTGACTTGTTTTCCTAGAGGTCCTGTTTGCTTTGTTACTAAAGTGCGACCAAGCATGGCCTTTGCTTCTTTTTCTGCCTCTTCAATGCTATGCGCCATCCGTACGCCACCGGCTGTTCCAGCATCCGCTTCCTTAAACTTTCCTTTCCCGCGACCACCTGCATGGATTTGAGCTTTTACTACCCAAAGTGGACCTTCCATTTCGCCAGCAGCAGTTTTTGCTTCATCAGCTTTGAGTACAACTCTTCCATCAGATACTGGTGCACCGTAATTNCTCAAAAGTGCTTTAGCCTGATATTCATGAATGTTCATAACGGTCATCTCACATAAAGTTATGAGAAAACTTAATGAGATTTTAAGGAAAACATACAGAGGATTTTTAANAAAATACCTATATTCGTACATTTGTGATCACAGTAAAAAATATGTGATCACAAAAGATNGTTTGCTGAATAATGATTAATAAAAATCTCAGTGATAAATTTATTTNAAGATTAAATTTTAGAAAAAAGCCTGCAGACCNGTTTGTGCTTTTCCTAGAATTAGAGCGTGTATATCGTGAGTTCCTTCGTATGTATTAACGGTTTCTAAGTTGGCTGCATGGCGCATGACTTGGAATTCCTCTGAAATGCCNTTTCCACCATGCATATCCCGACTTGCACGCGCTATTTCTAACGCTTTTCCACANTTATTACGCTTCATTAGGCTNATTAATTCTGGGCTGGCAGTAGCGTTATCCATCATCTGGCCGAGACGAAATGCCGACTGAAGCCCAAGAGCAATTTCAGTTTGCATGTCAGCCAATTTTTTCTGAAATAATTGAGTTTGGGCAATCGGTTTNCCAAATTGTTTTCTTTCTAGGCCGTATTTACGAGCAGCAGTCCAGCAAAATTCAGCCGCTCCCATAACGCCCCAAGCTATACCGTAGCGGGCGCGGTTCAAACAACCAAATGGGCCTTTAAGACCCTCAACGTTTGGTAGAAGAGCACTTTCAGATACCTCAACATCCTCCATTACAATTTCACCAGTTACTGAAGCTCTGAGTGATAGTTTCCCGTCAATTTTTGGTGCACTGAGTCCGGGCATNCCTTTTTCCAAAATAAAACCTCGAATTTTACCNCCGTGAAAATCTGACTTGGCCCAAACTATAAAGACGTCTGCGATAGGAGCATTTGATATCCACATCTTTGATCCGTTCAGACGATATCCACTGGGTGTTTTATCAGCTCGTGTTCGCATTCCAGCTGGATCAGAACCTGCATCGGGCTCCGTTAAACCAAAACAACCGANNAGTNANCCAGAACATAATCTGGGNAGATATTTTTGTCGNTGATCCTCATCTCCGTAGGCGTGAATTGGATATATTACCAGTGAAGACTGAACCGACATCATTGATCGGTATCCACTATCTATTCGTTCTATCTCGCGAGCAATTAACCCATAAGCTGTATAACTTGCACCTAATCCACCATACTTCTCTGGAATAGTAGCGCCTAAGAGCCCAGTTTCACCCATTTTCTTAAAAAGCTCTGGCTGAACTTGCTCATCTCTGTATACTTGCACAATTGATGGACGAAGTTCCTTGTCTGCGAATTTTGCCGCAGCGTCCCGCAGCATTCGATCGTCTTCATTAAGTTGTTTTTCTAGCAAAAATGGATCTTGCCAAAAAAAGTTTTCCAGCTCAGGTTTATTATCTTGCATTAGCTGTAACCTTTTTATCTACAGAGGATTAAACTACTTCGACAATGAGACTGATTGAAAATGATGCTGTCAATTATAAAACTTATCCAAGTATGCGCCCAGATTTTAAAACTGGGTAGCTGATTTTCCGTTTCTCTAAGATTTGGGAAGGGGGCCAATTAACATGACCATTTGTCGGCCCTCTATCTTGGGCATATTTTCAACCTTGCCGATTTCCTTAGTATCTTCGGCGACACGAAGCAAAAGATCTCTACCTAGCTCTTGGTGGGCCATTTCTCTGCCCCTAAACCTCATAGTGATCTTAACTTTGTCGCCGTTTTCTATAAATTTATATACATTCCGCATCTTTACTTCATAGTCGTGAGTATCGGTATTTGGTCGAAATTTTACTTCTTTAATTTCGATNACTTTTTGCTTTTTACGTGCTTCTGCTTCTTTTTTCTGGGTTTCNTATTTAAATTTTCCAAAATCCATTATTTTGCAGACGGGTGGATTGGCGTTTGGNGAAATCTCGACCAAATCCAAACCAGCTTCTTCAGCCATAATCATTGCCCGTTGAGGAGTTACTAATCCAACATTTTCGCCGTCTTCATCAATTAAACGAAGTTCGGGATTGTTTATGCGTTCATTGACGCGGGGTCCAGTTTCGCGCTGCGGAGGCGCGTTGTGAGGTCTGCGAGCTATAGCAGTGGTCCTTTTAAAAATNNTATTATCNCGCTGTNCCTAGCGTTCTAGTTTCATAAATTCAAGGCTAATATTAACAAGTAATCCATTCTACATCTAAATAATTTAGCTGGGTAATTAATATGGAGCTCTAAAAAGTGCATATACGGTTTTATGCTCAGTTTATTGAGCTTCTAGTAGAGCATACGCCTTGGATATTTAGATTTCAATGGCTGNCGACTAGTAACTACTTTTTGCTGGTGGCCACTTTTATCCGCATAAGAGATGGCATGTCAGGGAAACCTACAGCTGAAAAATTAGCATTCTACCATTAAAGATTCGAGGCCATGAAAATGATAAGTATTTCCATATATCGCTGATGATTTTTTCTTCAGGGCAGGTAAGCGTTCAAAAAGGGTTTTTAAGCCTAATTTGATCTCCAAACGAGCTAATGGCGCGCCTACACAGAAGTGAATGCCGGCACCAAATGACTGATGTTGAAGGGGTTTTCTAAGAGGGTTAAAATCATTAGGATTTTCTAAAAACGCTGGGTCACGATTTGCTGAAGCTAAAACGCAAGCAACCTCTTGGCCTTTTTCTATCACATGTCCAAAGCATTGAATATTTTTATATGCATGACGGGTAAAAACGTGAAGTGGCGGATCGAAACGCAAAACTTCTTCAATTAAATCAGNAGTTATAGATCTATGGGGTGTTGGTAATAAGGTATTCAATGCATTTCCAAGAGTATGGACGGTAGCTTCATGCCCAGCATTTAACAATAAAATAATAGTTGATACTAATTCAGCATTCGTAAGNTTATTTTCTTCATCCGCTGCTGTGATTAAATGGGACAATAAATCAGAACGTAGATTTTTACCTCGGTGTACGATGTAGCTTTCTAAAAATTGAGTAAAATCAATTGTCGCTTGATTGGCAGCTAATTCAGTTTCGTAGCTGCGATTTGATTGATACATTGCGACCATTGAATTTGACCATCGCAGGAGNTCGTCGCANCNCTCAGTAGGGACGCCTAGNAGGGTAGCGATTACATGTACTGGCAGTGGGCGNGCAAAATAAGTTAAAAAATCAAATGGTTTGCCNGGAAATTCATCAATCAATCGATGGCAAGTGGCTCGTATAGATTCGGAAGNAGATGCAACATTTTTTGCTGTGAATGCTCNNAGGACCAGCCCACGAAGTTTAGTGTGCCGCGGTGGTTCAAGTTCAAGCATAGAATGGGACTCATTAGCCTGCCAGTCTTTTAGATGCTGAGGGCTTTGTTTTGGCANGAGTGGTTCACGACCTAAATCACGGTTGCTTAATATCATTCTTACAGCGCGATAGCTTACTGCTGCTGGCATTTTATAATCTTCCCACCAAACTACGTCTCCCAAACTTCGGGCGCGTTCGTAAGCTGGATAGGGGTTTTGAACAAATACTTGGTCGCGTGGTGATTGTTGAAACTTCTTCATTTTATTATTACGCCAGAAACTCTTTTACATGACAAGCTGTTAANAGAAATCAAATAGTCACTTAGATTCATGATATCAATTTTAAAAATTGAAAACTTTTGTNTTTACACCTCCTTTAAATCAAACACATATTTCTACTACNTTTAATATTTCCGGACCCTAACAATTTACATCTGCATATATTGTATTGTAGTCATCAAGACAAAAAGTGGGTGTGANGCATACAATTTCTTGGTGCCTACTGAAAAACTGTAAATNGGTGTTTTAGCTGCAGGACTAGAAGGAAATTTATAATGGATCCGGTAGCGCTGACAACAGAAATGATGGTGGTTTTAGCTNTTCTNGGCACTACTGTTTTTCTTTTTGTCACAGAAATTTTTCGCGTTGATTTAACTGCGATCCTTGCAATGGTNGCCTTAGGCCTTTTGAGCCAACTGCCTGGTTTAAATAACTTAGCNAATGTATCTACCTTGTTCGATGGTTTTGCGTCTAATGCGGTNATTTCAATTATGGCCGTGATGATAATAGGAGCNGGGTTAGATAAAACTGGGCTCATGTCTAAAGTAGCAGGTTANATTTTANTAATNGGTGGTAATAAAGAGACCCGCATTNTACCTATTATTTCNGGCGCAGTAGGTATGATNTCTTCTTTCATGCAAAATGTTGGAGCCGCAGCATTGTTCTTACCAGTTGTTAGCCGAATTTCGGTTCGCACGGAAATATCTTTGTCACGTTTGTTAATGCCAATGGGTTTTTGTGCTATTTTAGGNGGTACNGTTACNATGGTCGGGTCATCTCCANTGATCTTATTAAATGATTTGATAGGAGTTGCCAATTCTGGGCTTCCTGTTGAACTNCAGATGAAACCNTTTGGTCTGTTTGNCGTAACACCAATNGGNTTATGTCTTGTTATCACTGGTATTGTTTANTTTGTCGTTTTTGGAANGTGGGTCTTGCCTANTGAAAAAAGAACAGAAGAGGGTGTTTCGGGACAATCAATGCGCGACTACGTCAAAAACACTTATGGATTACAAGTTGATATTTTTGAGTTGAATGTTCCTGAAGGAAACATTCTTATTGGTCATTCGATTGCGGATGTGATGGATGCACACCACATTTATATTATAGGTACAGATTATCGAGGGAAACGAATAGTTGCACCAATGGCGTCTACCCAAATAGAAGCGCCTTGTAGGTTAGCAATCTTGGGTTTGCGCAGGGTTGTGGAGGAGTTTGCTGCAGACTATGGACTTGAACTTTTAATTAAATTAGAAAACTTCTCTGATGAGTTTGCTGCAACACAGGCTGGCGTTGCGGAGATTGTGATACCTCCAGGCTCGCCGGTAATAGGAAAAACACCAGGAGAAATTGGTTACAGAGCTGCCCATGGCCTTTCGCTATTAGGAATTCACCGAAGCACAGAGACACTAAGCCATGTCGAAACTCCTGAACATGCTGCCACTCGTTTAACTGATATCCCTCTTTATGCCGGTGATACATTGGTTGTTCATACTACCTGGAAGTCTCTAACTCGGCTAAGCCATAACCGTGATTATGTGATAATCACGACGGAGTATCCACGAGAAGAAGTTCGACCACAAAAAGTGGGTTGGGCTTTAGCTTTTTTTTCAATAGCGATAACGATGATCCTTTTTACTGATATTCGGTTGTCACTTTGTTTGCTGACTGGCGCTGTTGGTATGATTATTACTAGTGTTTTGTCGGTGGATGAAGCTTACGAGTCTATTGGTTGGAAGACAGTATTTTTGCTGGCGAGCCTTATTCCATTGGGGATAGCTGTTCAGGCTACTGGAACTGCAAATTGGATTGCTCACCAAGTTCTCTTTTTATTGGATGGCTGGCCCGTATGGAGTTTGCAAGTTGGGGTTGCGTTAATGGCAACTGTTTTTACCCTTATTATGTCGAATGTGGGAGCTACAGTTCTGTTAGTACCGCTTGCAGTTTCAATTGCTGTAGCAGCAGGTGCTAACCCAGCTGTATTTGCACTCACAGTAGCTATTTCTACGTCAAACTCTTTTTTAATACCAACTCATCAGGTAAACGCTTTGATAATGGGTCCTGGCGGTTACCGCGTTGTAGATTTCTTGCGTACTGGGTTTTTCATGACTATTTTATTTTTGGTCGTTTCCATGATTACTATGAATTTGGTGTTTTAGCCGTCCGATAAAGCCTCAATTATTGGGATAAAGTCGTTGGACTTTAGACTTGCACCTCCAACCAGGGCTCCGTTTACATTTGCTCCACCAAAAATTTTTCTAGCGTTATCTGGTTTGACAGATCCGCCGTATAGTATTGAAATTTTGGATCCTAATGGCCCAAATTCTTTGTTTAACAGTCCTCTAATTGAGTCATGAATTTCACTTATCTCTGAGAGTGTAGGGATTAGGCCAGTGCCTATAGCCCAGATTGGTTCGTAGGCTATGACAACATTTGAGTTTTGGGGTAGTGAACTTTGTAACTGTGCGTTTACTTTTATTACAGCTTGTCCGCTTTCACGTTGCTGCAAAGTTTCGCCAACGCATATAATTGGGGTCAGATTAGCTTCGATTGCCGCTATGGCTTTTTCTTTAACGATAGCAGAATTTTCTAAATGGTTCTCTCGTCTTTCTGAATGCCCAAGAATTACATAATCAGCCCCCGCGTCAGCCAGCATTTGAGCAGAAATATCCCCTGTGTAAGCCCCAAACTCCTCTTGATGGCAATCTTGGCCTCCTATTGAAAATGATCTACTAAGCTTGGTCGCTAATTGTATCAGAGTTGCGGGCGGACAAATGACGATGTCGCACGATGATTTAGCTGCACTGATCGATATAGCTTGTAGTTCTGACATGTTTTCTTGCAAGCCATGCATTTTCCAATTTCCAACTACTATTTTTGCCGGCATAAAAACCTCCAACTTGAACGACTTAAATGTTCAGAGATTCAATTCTTCAATGCAATTCTTTATAGAATGAGATACTTTTGGTATCATTTCTCAATGCCGTTAGAAAGGGAAGCATCAAACTTTATACTTTCGCCACAGCCACAAGAGTCTACAACATTTGGGTTTTTAAATTTAAAACCAGATTCCAACAAACCAGTTTCATAATCAATTTCGGTGCCAAAAAGAAACATTTGTGCCATTGGCGCAATAATCACCGTCGCCCCGTTGTTATCGATTACTTCATCGTTGACCGTACTTGTGTCCACAAACTCCATTGTATATTCCATTCCCGCGCAGCCACCTTTTTTGACCCCAATTCGCAAACCTTTCGAACTTTTCTGCTTCATTAGCTTTTGTATTTGGTCTGAAGCAGCGTCTGTTAGCGTTACCGCTGGTTTTCCTGGAATTCCAAACATTTCAAGTCCTAAAATCTATCTGAAAATTAATTTTTTTTTGTTGCTTTAGTTAATTTGATGGGCACTTTTTTTAAAGTTGTAATTTTTTTCTTGATTCAGATGAATCCTAGCTCCAATTTCGCCTCATCCGACATCATTTCCATTCCCCAAGGTGGTTCCCAAACTAGTTCCACGTCTACATTTTTTATACCTGGAAGAGGTTCGATTGCTTCTGCTACCCAGACAGGCATTTCCCCAGCGACTGGACAGCCTGGCGCGGTTAGGCTCATTAAAATTTGTACTTCAGATTCATTATTAATATTTATTGTGTAAATTAAACCTAGGTCATAGATATTTACTGGTATTTCTGGATCATAGACTGTTTTGATACTTTCGACAACAGAGTCGTAGAGAGGATGTTCAATGCTTGAAGGCGCGATTAGTGGCGTGCCTTCTAATGGAGCGTCTTTCGACATAATCGGATCCTTATCATTTCTGTAAACAATATAAGCCTGTAAATAGCTGGGGTAAAGGTGGTCAAAAAAAATAGGTAGTTTGGTTACAGTGCACAAATATTCTTTGTTCTTCCCGCTTATTTAAAGGATATTTTTCATAAGCTTGATACTGGGCGTACTTTCAAGCATGTGGGAGCCATGATAAAGCAAAATTATTTTAAGCTTAAAGCAACCTCTGGCAAGGCGAGACTTGGTTGCTTTAAAACGCCTCGGGGTGAAATCGCGACCCCAGCATTTATGCCTGTGGGTACGGCAGCAACTGTTAAAGCGATGCTGCCTTTGTCAGTTAGGGAAACTGGCGCTGACATTTTGCTGTGTAATACCTATCATCTAATGCTTAGACCGACAGCGGAGCGGATAAATAGGCTTGGTGGCTTGCATAGTTTTATGAATTGGGATCGCCCAATATTAACTGACAGTGGTGGTTTCCAAGTAATGAGTTTGGCTAATTTGCGAAAAGTTACCGATGACGGGGTAACCTTTAAGTCACATATTGATGGTTCCCGGCATCATCTTTCGCCTGAAAGATCGATAGAAATTCAACAGCTTCTGGACAGTGATATTCTGATGTGTTTTGACGAATGCCCCGCATTGCCAGCAAAATACGACAGGATAGCTGATAGTATGCGTATGTCGATGATTTGGGCAGGCCGGTCTAGGGCCGTTTTTGATGAAAGCCGTGGCAAAGCATTATTTGGTATTCAGCAGGGTGGATTAGAGGAAAAACTGCGTGAAGAGAGCGCTGAAAAGCTTCGGAGTATTGGCTTTGAGGGTTATGCTGTTGGAGGACTGGCTGTGGGTGAAGGACAGAGTGCGATGTTTGAGGTTTTAGACTTTGCGCCAAATCAATTACCCGTTGAAAAACCTCGCTATTTGATGGGGGTTGGCAAACCAGACGATATAGTTGGTGCTGTTGCGCGTGGCATCGACATGATGGATTGCGTCCTGCCGACCAGATCTGGTCGTACTGGACAGGTATTTACCCGCTATGGAGCGCTTAATATTAAAAATGCACGTCATCAAGATGACCCACGACCACTTGATGAATTATGTGGTTGCCCAGCCTGTAAGAATTACTCTCGAGCTTACTTGCATCACGTCTTTCGTAGTCAAGAAATTATAAGTTCAATGTTACTTACATGGCATA
>NZVF01000035.1 GCA_002698165.1 Planktomarina sp.
CAGCCATCTTGGGAGGCAATGCAAAGCTTTTCACCGGGCTGGATCGCCCACATCTGGCTGCGCAATGTGATCCTGATCTGCCTAATCGCAGGTGGTCTCCACCTGTGGTTCATTACTTTTACCAAACAAGGCAAGGCGCAAAAATTTGATCCCCGTGATCAGGTAAAGAACAACGGCAGTTTCACCTTTCGCAACCAAGTGCACGACAACATGTTCTGGTCAATCGCCAGCGGGGTCACGGCCTGGACGGTTTACGAGGTGCTGTGGTTCTGGGCGGCAGCCAACGGTTATGCCCCAAAGGTCACATTCGCTGGCAATCCAGTGTGGTTTATTGCGTGGTTCGTGATTATACCTGTATGGTCGAGCTTTCATTTCTACTGGGTCCATCGCTTGCTGCACTGGCCACCACTTTACCGCTTGGCGCATTCGCTGCATCACCGGAATATAAATATTGGCCCTTGGTCGGGTATATCAATGCATCCAGTTGAAACAGCAATCTACTTTTCTACTGTAGTCATTCACTTCATCGTGCCCTCACATGCAGTACACGTGCTGTTCCACCTTTATCAGGAAGGGCTAAACCCCGCCTTTACCCATTCAGGGTTCGAGGGGGTTATGATAAAAGACCGCAAGCGGCTCAATGCGGGTGATTTCTTTCACCAGTTGCATCACCGGTATTTCGAATGCAACTATGGAACTGCGGAGATGCCCTGGGACAAGGTATTCGGATCGTTCCATGACGGCTCAGAGGAGGCCACGCGCCGCACGCGCGAGCATAAGAAACAGATGTATATGCGATAAATCCCCACTCCAAGTTAGACTTCGATAAGCCACGCGTTCGCGTCACCGCAACTCAAGCAACTACCACCCTGTAGGCCATCCACCGCGACGTTATCAGCGAGGAAGGATACNAAAATGTGTATCCAGATTGATTAAAAAAGATATAAACCTCTTCACCAACTTTGCTACGCTATAGCTTTCTCAGTTTTGTCTTGAAAACNAATGAGAATTACGTGCTTGGCACTTTCTGTCCTCTTTGCCAGTTAAAAACTTCATGAAAAGTGTCGTATAAACTCTAACTTATCTTAGTAAAGTTATTCGACCAAATATAGTAANGCTAATACTACCAAATTACCNTTTATAATATGATAATTATTCTTATTAGGTTAATTGGACACTTAAACATCTTTACAATCAAATAGATCACAATTTATTGCTATTTAAATATTGTCTAAATTTACTCAAATCTGCTTCATGACGGGTAGTCACAGGAGATGGCAGAGTTGAAATTGAGGGTTNCGCGAGGTCAAAGGTATAATTGTCATCCCTAAAGATTGCTAAATTTTGTGTATAGACTGTTGTATTTCCGTTTTGATCAAATGGCAGCTCAGTCCCCACAATATCTTTTGTTGCATCTTTCATAGCCTGTAGCATGAAAAGTTTATGTTGTTCCGCAACAATTACAGAATCATGTAGGGATAATACCGCTATCTCTTTCGCTGTCGCTTTTTTGATGATGTGTTCAATTATCTGAGAGTCTATGTGCATTAAGCGTGAACCTTGATCCGTGGCTATACTATTCTCAAGGTGGGGATGCTTGGCTATGAAAGCTGACAGATAAGCTTCATAGTCTTGATTGTTTAGTGATCGCAATGAAACATCATCTGCGTCTTTTAGCTTATCTCTAATTACACAAAATGCACTGCTTGTATCTGAAGCATTTAACAGTACAAAAACCAGGAGCTTCAGAATTGATCTTTGTTGCTTCATATCAAATTTAGGAATGATTTGAGTGTCTAAGTTGTAGACATCCACTATCGGCTTTAAACCTTGTTCAACTGTTAGAATGTTTGGGTGCAGACTTGAGTAATACAACTCTATAGTNCTTTTACCGTTAATCCTAATATTACTTCGATATTTATTCTCATCCTTGTCACCAACCTGTTGCCAGAAAGGCCCATAAAACCTTCCGTTATGTTTCCAGCTGCCGCGTGAGAATACCCNCCTTACAAACTTGTTGTTTTGATTAACTGGTATGAGTTGCTTTACGATTCTATTGAAACTATCCATTCGTTCTCTAACCACGTAAGGTTGATCGAGTGATGCTATGTCTATGTGTGTCCTCGACAAAAGCTCATTATAATTTTTGAGTACAACCAACATCTNGGCAATGTGTGGTGCCTTTGGATTGTACGGTCTACGCATCAAGACCCCCTTACGGCTCANAGTCCTCTTAGGCTCACCAAACGCATCAACCTCACCGTCACGTAATTCAATCATCAATTCATTTTTATGTAAGTCTACATCAAACTCCGTGGCATCTAGCCTCAAAAACAGGCTGTTTAATTTTTGTGAAGTTCGTATTCGCGAAGTCGTATTTGTAGAGGATGGGTCAGAACTATGGGAATGATTAATGCTGTCTACGTAATCAAACTTAATAAGAGCGTTGAATNTCTTTGCCAGTTTTGGAATTGCTATTTGGTTTGGATTGTAAAAATCCTTCGCCTTTAATGCATTATTATTTTTAGGCGAGGCTAAACAAAGTGATCGATCCATTCGCCAGTTGTTAAAGAGTTGTATGACAATTAACTCAACATAGTCTTCACCGGGTATACCTTTATTATTTGACTTACCGTCAATTAATGTCTGAATTTCAAACCCAAAACTTTCCCAAATTGTTTGTGATAAAGTCTTTAACTGTTTGTTATTAGTGCCGGATTGATAGTAAAATCTAGTGCTATGGTTTCTACTTATCTTAGTATTGTAATACATGGGTATATTAATAGCTATATTTTAACATCCTGCAAGCCTATTTAGCACCTATCTTCACATAGTTTATTTGCCTGTATGGCTCGAAAGTAAAGTATGACTTTCCAGGAATCGATTAGTAATGTTATAAATGAATGTTCAAGGTTAAGCTGGGTCTCGAGTCCATCTATACTTATCTGGCAAAGGTGGTGTGGCTCCACCCCACACTGCAAAGAAAGTAAAGAGCTTTAGCCAAACCCATAGTAGTGAATACTATAACGTGGCAAGCTTACAGGAGTTATATGTGGCTGAAACATTAGCAGTCTCAAACCCAATACAGGCNTGAAAGTGTTGTATGTTTTANGCAGCATTATTACTTGGCAAATAATTTAACGCTATTTTCTTATTACGGGTAATTAATACAATTTTTCCCTTATCATTAAATACCAAGTACTTGGTAATACGCCGCCCAATAGAACGCATTATCTTCATTCGGGCCTACCGTTAATTACAAATTCTTACCCCATTGAGATGGGTATCATTAAGTGAGTTTTCAAGTGTAAACGAAAGATCTGTATAAGATGAAGAAGCGGTAGTTGCTCACATTACCACCTTAACTATCGGTCTTTAGTTTTTGACGTTACTTGAGGGGTGTACGTGGGCCATGCACCCCTACGTAGGTATATATACTTGTAGTGTTACGTAGATCAGGGACCATAGTTTAGAGGATGGTTGGAGTCTACTTTCTCTAACACATCAACCATATCACTAAACAAGTTGTAATAACGCCCTTAACAAATGAAACCCAATACATAGCGTAGTGGCTCCAGCCCAATCTTAATCGCACGCGCTCCGCCATATCGCCATGCCAGTTTATGATTTTCATTTTGGCCTCCAACGTAGATTTTGCCGTGAGTTAACTGTATCAAATTCCTTTAGTATCTATTCCAGACATCATATTTTGTCCAAAGCTTGCAAGACGTTTTGTTCATCATTGTCTGGGCGAAGTCTTTGCCGTTGATTGAACAATAGCCTACAACTCTATCGTAAGTCTTAGCACCAGTGAGTTCACAAGTCGCTTGTTTTCCTTTGAACTGTTTGGCGAAACGTGTAACCTTTTGCCCTGCAGTGGTGCTGTTTTCAGGGCAATCTAGTGCAGAGATCCGAACTGGAACACCGTTGACTTCAAAGGTATCTCCATCACGTACGTGAGTTATTCTGCCACTTAAAATAGATGTTGCACGACTATCAGTCTCCATTTTGGAATCTTCAGAAATGAAATCGTTTATTTGGGTTTTCAGATATGTGATTGTAAACATTTCTGGCCTAAGTAGAGCTAAAAGAAAGATACCAAACATTCCGAATAAAATAGAGTTTGATGGAACCTTTTTAAAACGCCTTTTTTTAGTCACCTGCTTTGGCCTCCACCGTAGCTTTCAGGTTTTGTATGCCAGTTTTTTCAACCTCGATCTATATAGCTAAATATAATACAAATGATTTTCTTAAAAAAACGACTATTTAGTGATTAAAACAAAAAAAGATAAAATTTATAAACAATTTGGACGAACTTTGAGATACCAATCGAAATCTATTTTAACCATTTTACTATTAATATTCGCTTTTGAAACAGTAAATGCGTCTCCCTTTAAACCAGATCGTGTTTACATAAGTATGGCATCAAAACATGTAAACTTAACTCCAGATCCTGGGACAGAATATAACGAAATCAATCCAGGATTAATTCTTTCATGGAATAACAGAAAATATGGTTTAAACTACTGGTCCGGGGTTTTTCAAAATAGCTTTTCATCCATCTCACCCTTTGCAGCTGCAGCAAAAATGTGGCCATTAGGTTCTGATATTAAGTTGGGAGTATTTGGATCAATTGTGGGATATTATGGTAATGGATCAATATCTACAAAAATTGGTAATAGTGGGTATGTTTTTCTTGGTGGTTTTCAATTTGAATACAGAAATATATTTATTCAAATTCAACCAACTTTGATAAATAATAAAGATCTTGGAGGAGTCTTTATTACTGGAGTTTCATTACCATTAAAATAATATCATTTTTTTGCATCAAGCGCCTAATGATGCTTGGTTTGGGTGAAAGAAACAGATTGGTCTTCACCGCCCAATTGGTTTTATATTACAGAATTTACAAGAAATGGTTGGCAAGAGCAAAGTCTAACAAGTTAATGACTAGGTCGTACNGAGAATGACTTATTCTTCCTAACTACGTAAAATTTTACAAAAGGAGTACATATGCCGTGGATTGAAACCGTAGCCTACAAAGATGCTGATGCGAAATTAAAACCACTTTATGACCGAGTTAAAGGGCCTGACAATAACGTCGATAACATAATGATGATGCATTCTTTGCGACCTCATTCGATGGAAGGTCATATGGCAATTTATAAATATGTATTGCATCACCGTGATAACACTATTGATAAGTGGTTTCTGGAAACTCTTGGTGTTTGGGTCTCGGCATTGAATGAATGCAATTACTGCATCGAACATCATTTTGCCGGACTAAAACGGTTATTATGTGATGACAGAAAGTCGACCCAAATCCGTGCGGCCATCGACTCCAATAACATTGAAGCGGCTCCCTTGGATAATCGCCAGAAAATCGCTATGGAATATGCCCGCCAACTTACCCGCGACCCAGGAGGTATGCGTGAAGACATCATTAAGAAACTACGAACTGCCGGTTATTCAGATGGTGAGATTTTAGAAATCAACCAAGTGTCTGCATATTTTAGCTATGCCAACAGAACCGTTCTTGGGCTCGGTTGNTCTACTGAGGGCGATATATTNGGTTTGTCACCAAACAAGAATGATGACCCTAACGACTGGAGNCATACCTAAANNNGTTTCAATTTNNTGGTTNAACAAATCAACTGGTTACTATGCCAGCGNACCNCCTAATNGNCTTTNAGGAANGTANTCATGCCGCATCCTCNACCTNCNTCCATCCAGNAAANGGATCNGGAAGGTTTANGGGTAGATCTTGTAGTCCAGTGGCAAAAGACCAATCTNAGGTTATAACTAAGTNAGGCATATTGCGGCAACAATATNTCAGCTAAAAGNTCACCNGATTGCGAGAGTTTGTTNCGACTGTCAAAAAAGTCCATTTTGCGGCCATATTTCATCGCAGCTTNTAGAGACGGNTCAGTNACTCGTTGCTCACAATGAGCCAAAACAGCTTCGAACTTTAAGAAATGTGGTTGCNNAGGTATATTNTTCATTAGAATTTTCTGTAAAGTAATTGACGGATTTTNCATAATTAATACCTCTGTTTATTCGCCATCNNGCAATGANNNAGCANAAAACATGCCAANTGAAATAAACAGAGCAATCTTAGNTNGTTAGTGTAGTACTTACNTCNTTTGTCAAAAANCCTTTAAANATNACNNATTNNNTTTGAAGNTTTGCTTCATCTACTAATTCATCAAACNTTTATAGGTTNCGCCTCAGGCTTGTTTGACTTTTTACAACAAGCCACCACCNCATGCAGCTCGGCCTAGTAACGCAAATGGNGATANTTTCTTCATATTTATCNCTAGATAATTGACTTAGCTTCACTTTTAATTTCGGCTGNTANTTNATTGCNGTNAACTTCAACTTNTTGATTTNGAATGNNACCAGCCNAGCNATNNCNTNTNNATATCAGACNGAAAAACAGGCTCACAACTGAAGCTGCAAGCCCGTANTTTTATCATTTNCAGGGGTAAAGGTTCCACTCTGCNTTACCTTCTGGGTCNGAATTGTAGGTAAACATATAAAATTTACCATTAAGTTCAGACAANGCTTCAGATGTAGTTTCAAATGAAGCCCCACCCCTNAATGCAACGCCACCNGCTTCCGTCATNTTACCAACACCNTTTGCNCTAAATGTCGCGACACCTTCTGAACAAAATATAATACCGGCATTTGGACATTCNCCCAGCCAAGAACCATCAGGTCGCATCTCAGCAGTNAATGTNGATTGGGCCATAACATCGTGNCCTAGAAGCTTACCACCACCNACGGCGCTNGTTTCCATACCAGGCATTCCATACTTTCCTGAGTCGATCGCCTTACTTGTTTCCTTAAAGGTCATCGACCCTGCTTTGTCTCCNAGCATTTTTATTCTCCTATGCTTTTTACCNATNGNTAATTTGAGCCTTCANGANCGCATGNAGATCAAAAAAGTAAACTAAAAACTATGCTATTTTTGTTGTAAGGGCCCATATGATTATTNACGCTGAAAAAGACAGCAAAAACGATTNTTAGTGCNTATAAAAATNGCAAAAATATTTTTCCTTTAATATAANGACAGCACAGATTGAAACGATAAGGACAAAAGTAATGAANCAGAAANAACGAATCNTCGTCNGTGATGCATTGCGATCAGNNAGATGCAAAACCTNGGACTATGTACCANAACCAGACNATAGTGACACATANGTTCGCTNANCCAACAGCCATGAGGTCATAGATCGAAAGGTTCGNATCGCGGCTAAAGGTCATGNACTNCCTNAAAATAAGTGACTGATTTAATGACGCCCCCACATAGCAAGAAAAGAAATGCATAACGAAAGAATAATAAAAGCTCCNGCCTGTGTCGCNGAGGGTGCGCNGTGGCTAGCCAAAGCNGANCCACGGTTTGNGGCAGCGCTCAAGCTGAGNGGAGCGCTGCCGTTGCGGCGNCGGCCAGACGGCTTCGCGCAGTTGCTGAGCGCAATCGTCAGCCAACAGGTTAGCGTTGCTGCGGCCAANGCCATNTGGGGNCGNATGCGAGATGCGCNGCTCACTGGACCACGTAAAATTAAATGGGCCAGNGATGAGACNCTGAACGCTGCTGGCCTNAGCCGGCAGAAAATCCGCTATGCGCGTGCATTNGCCGATGCGCGCATCAACTATAATGCGCTGCGAGATGACCCTAGCGATGTGGTGATTGCTACCTTGACTGAGGTGCCAGGTATCGGTGTGTGGACCGCNGAGATTTANGCTATGTTTAGCCTTGGACGAGCNGATGTATTTGCTCCCGGTGATCTNGCATTGCAAGAAGCCTCACGTCTGCTGTTTNAATTGCCCGACCGTCCAAGCGAGCGCGTACTACGACAAATGGCCGAAGGCTGGTCTCCATGGAGAGCAGTTGCAGCACGANTNCTCTGGGCNTATTACAAAATTGCCAAACAAAGAGATGGCATTNGATGACANNTGTTTTAAACCNAGAGTANCGCGNCNNANTNTCCGGCGAATAAGGCCGTTAATGTGACAGGNTGCTGGTTNGGATCTTTTCAGTAGGCTCNAGTTGATNCNNTTTTGGAGNAACTTAATGTTGATAAATATAACNNTTCAAACNTTCATTTCACAAAATGAATTAGAATTGAGTGTTTCTAGGTGGGACCAAGTCAAACATGAGCATATGCCGAAGCTCCATAATTTAGGGCTTNAAAGATACACCACCTCACGTATCTGGAACCAGAAAGAAAAGCACCAACTTGCTCATATTTTTGAATACNAAGATCAGAAATCTATGGAAGCTTGTTTGCCTATTTGGGGTTCNATAGAANAGCTTTGGCGTNAAAAAATAACNAATAAAACTCAAAGCTTTCGTGGNGTCCAAATNGATTGCCTNGATGCNGCCNATACCGATGGGTAAATAGTTTATACCTCTGACATAATTGAGAGAACTGGTCCCATAGTTTCTTCAACAATTGTATTTCCATTTGCTGTGCTGTCTTTTTTGCGCTGTTCCTGTAGCTTTGCCCTCTCTTCTTGAGCGTCTTTTTCAGAAGAATAAATAATAACTGATTGATGAGTGTTTTCGTCAATCTTAAACCAAATAATGTCTTCGGCTATTGTGTTTGATTTATGCTCACGATGCCAACCTTGCATAGTTTCTGCGCTCGGAACACCATCAGACCAAGACCACTTTGTGTGAACTGCATATTTTGCCATCTTATTTTCCTTATCTGTTTGTTTAAATGCGGTTACATTCAGGTACTGTCATTAGATATTACAAAATAATCAAGTAGCTTATTGGCTATAAAAAGGTTGCTGGCCCGCATCTTTATACTAAGCTCAAGCTGATCCAGGCCGTCGAATTCTGGAAGGACGATTTATGGTTATTAGCAACCTTGAAATTATACTAGGGATAACAGGACTTTGTTTTGCATCCATCGTTGTTTATTTTGCATTTAAGCTAGAGAACAAAAATAATAATAAATTGATGCAAGAAATCAGAGCAATAAGAGAGCTTCTGGAAAAATTGAATAATAAGACCAAAGAATGATGATAAAAAACCTGACCATAATATTAACGTATTTCATAGCCTTTGGCACTTAGGTTAAAGCACTAGGATTTCAGGACTTATGACTAAGCGACAAAAACTGCTCCTAGCTTTATTCATTGGTTGTTGTTTAGTATTGGCTGGACTACGGGTTTACTCCATTGCTGGCCGGAATGAACGACTTATAGAAATGACTAGTTAGATCTTTAACGTTATTAAAAAACGCCAAAACAATTAAGGTGACGTCTATGAAAATCATGAAAGCCGGCTCGCAGCCCACGAAAAAAGCATCCCCTGATTGGTTTACCGGGACAGTATGGCAAGACCCTATTGTCGAGGCTCCAGAACCCGCAAGGGTCCGTGCGTTGAAAGTGGCTTTTGAACCTGGAGCGCGTACAGCATGGCACACGCACCCATTGGGGCAAACCCTACACGTGGTCAGCGGCATCGGCCTTGTTGGGCTTAGACATGAACAACCAAAGATCATCAACGCCGGCGATACAGTTTGGATACCGTCAGGCGAAGAGCACTGGCATGGCGCTACGGCTGACAACAGCATGACCCATATAGCCATTCAGGAAGCGTTGGACGGAAGTGTAGCCGAGTGGCTGGAGAAGGTGTCTGACGAGGACTACCAACCTGCCCCAATTTAATATTTACTTTTGGCTTTCTGTTTCCCTTTATTTCCAAACACAGGCTTTACAAAGGTTTCCACTCAAATGGTTACCATAAAAAATTATAGTGAAAAATTAGACATATTACCCTGACTCGAACGGTTTCACAAAAATTCGGGACCATAATACCTCAATAAACGTACTATTATTGGTTTAAAAAAAGGCAATGTAACTATTTGGGTTCACGCCCGGTTCGGACCCAACTGGCCGGGTATTGGATGCCTTGCAAAAACACGTCGAGGCACCATGTGCCAGAGCGCTGCTGACAAGCACAATGGTCATTACAGTTGGGACAACAGGAGCGTTATTTATTTCTCTCTTTATGTTAATTTTTCTTATTGTTAGACCACACTTATGAACTTTATTAAGAAAGCGCCATAAAATGAGTGATGCAAAAACTTCAAAAAAAGTTGAAACCGTACCAAAAAAAGTTGAAACCGCACCAAAAACAACTGAGACCACTGTGTCTGAAACTACTAAGACTGACAAAAAGTCAGTGGACACCCCTGCTCCTAAGTCAGCTTCGCAATCATCAATCAGTCATTTCTCTAGTGTTTCAACTCCAGAGTACAGGTCCGGTTGGGACAATATATTTGGTGGTAAAAGTGAAACTAGAAAAAGTAGGCCTGATAAGGTTGATAAAAATAATTATCCACAGAAGCTCAATCTCCCTGATTATGATATAGATCTAAAATTAAGAAATGCGCTTAACGTTGCGTTCAGCGATCTCGCCAAAAAGCGTGGCATTGACCCCAAAACTTTTAAACAGTCATTACAGATTAGCTATAATATTAATTGTGAGATCAAAGAAAAGTAATAGGCTCTATGTACCTGCTAGTTTTCAAAGTTCCATCGATTTTCATCAGATCAAACTTTTACTTAAGTTAGTACAAGTAAGGGCGTTTAGGGGACAAGACAGCAAACAAGCATTTTGGCGTTTTACCATCAGGTTTTTTAAAAGAGAGACTTAAATCTTCTTTTTGATCTGCTTTAAAAGCTCTACTTGATCCACCCGTGTTATTGGTAGTTTCTTCATCTTTGCTCTTCCCATGTGGCAAATCATCCCCATATTAAACTTTGCCATTGTACTTTCATTTTTAGATGAGATTAATTTTCTGCACAGTGTATATTTGAAAGGAAACTATCATGGCAATATTGGCAATGTGTATGCCTATTTTGGCTGGCAAAAAAGAAAAATGGCAAGCGATGATGGATCAGGTTGCCAACGATCCTAATTTTGCAGCGTCTAGAACAGATGCGGGGGTACACGAAAGATCTTTTTTGCAAGAAACACCCGCTGGTGATTTTGTTATCTTAACATTTGAAGGTGATGACCCTGAAGCAAGTTTTGCTAAGATAATGCAAAACATGCCAAAAGATTTTGCAGAGTTTGCGATGGATGTTCATGGTCTGGATGTAAATGCTCCACCACCTCCAATGCCAAAGTTGGTTCTTGATACTAAAGCGTAAATAACAAAGCCCCCACTGAGCTCACTTGGGGTAATGAAAGGGCTTAGACTGAAGCTCTAAGCCCATATTCTATTATTTACAGGTAAAAGATTCCACTATACTTCGCCTTTGATTAGCATTCAAAACGATAAATGGCAGCTTGCTTAGAATATGCTCCTGCTTTGCCCTTTTGAATCTTTGTAATAGTCTTCACCAACCACCTTTATCTCTGTTTCTTTTTACGGCATCTACTTCCGGAGAAGATTGTTCTTCAAATTTATTGCCACAATGCTTGCAAATTTTGGCATCAATTTTAACTAGTTCAGCGCACTGAGGACATTTTCTGTCGTTGCTTGATAATAATAATGAGTGGATCAATGTAATGGGCAATAGAAATAATCCGTACACATACCAAGCCCCAAAACTTCTACCTTTTGTTTGGGCAATATATGCAGGAATTAATCCAAGAAATAAAAGTACGAGTATGACTGGGATCATTTCTTAATCCATATCCATTTCATCAGAAGGTGCATACCTATACCTATTGCTAATCCGAACCCTATTGCAACTAAAGAGCCTTTCGTGGTGTCAAACATGGCATCCCCAAGAT
>NZVF01000036.1 GCA_002698165.1 Planktomarina sp.
GTTTTGTGGCTATGTTAATTTAGCAAATGGACCAAACTCTGAAGATAAAATGTATGATTTTTTCAATGCGTGGATGGATCCAGGTTCAGCCGATTACATTGTGAACGAATGGGGCTATGGACACGGAAACGAAAGTGCCATGATAGCCATGGGCCCAGACGCACTAGTGTGGGCTGGTTTAGGCCCGGTTGATGTTCCTGTTTTGGCTCAAAAACCAATGGACCAACAATTACGTGAAAAAATGATTGCGGAATTTGAAAAAATCAAAGCCGGTTTCTAAAGAGCTAATCTTAAACAAAATCAAAAGAGCACCAATAGGTGCTCTTTTTTTTATTTACTTTAGCAAAAGAAGCGACGACGTACTCCAGCCAATTCGAGCTTTTGCACCAACTTCCAGCACTTCTCGACCGGCCGTATTTCTCATAGTGACAGTAATTGGATCCTGCTTTGAGGGTAATTTGACATCATAATAGGTCATATCTCCATAGTAAGACACTTCAGTTACCTCAGCCTCCACTTCACGTTCAGAAGTTTGAGAGCCCATTAAAATTGTTAACATCTCTGGTCGAACACCTACAGAATTACACCCATCAAGACCGCCTGTAGCTTGATCTAATGTCAGCGTTAATTTTCCTAATGATTGGACCTCAACCTCCACATTTTTACCAGACGAAGCTAAAACTTTAGCATCTAAAAAATTCATCAAACCGATAAAAGATGCGACCTTTCGCGTGCTAGGCTTCCCATAAAGTATCTGTGGCGAAGCAACTTGTTCAATTTTTCCATCAAACATTACTGCTATGCGGTCTGACATGGTCAGCGCTTCTTCTTGATCATGAGTGACCAAAACGAAAGTAATACCAACAGCTCGCTGAAGACGACGCAACTCTGACTGCATCTGTTCACGTAATTTTTTATCTAATGCCGATAGAGGCTCATCGAGTAATAGCACTCTAGGCTTTAAAACTAATGCACGGGCTAAAGCCACACGCTGTCTTTGTCCCCCAGATAATGCATGCGATGCTCGATCATCGAAACCTTCCAGCCCAACCATATTAATTGCTTCGGCGACACTCGCGTTGATTTCTGCTTTAGGGAGCTTTCGGGCTTTTAACCCATACGCTATATTTTCAGCTACACTCATATGGGGAAAAATAGCATAGCTTTGGAACACCATATTCGTTGGCCGGATATTTGCTGGAACCCCTTCCATCGAATTACCATCAATATGAAGGCTGCCCGACGACAATGTCTCAAAACCTGCTATGGCCCGTAATAAAGTTGTTTTTCCACAGCCAGATGGTCCAAGAAGTGAGAAAAATTCACCTGTTTCGATATCTAAATTAATCTGTGATAAAGCCTGAAACTCTCCGTAAAATTTATCAAGACCACTGAGCCGAATTATTGGATGTGTCATAGGAAACCTCCCGTATTTTCTATACCGGTTTTGCGTATTCCACGACGTCGGAAATAATCAGCAATTAATAGTAATCCAATGGATATAATCAATAAAACGGTACCTAAGGCCATTAGACTTGGCAATTTAGCAGGAAACCGTAGTTGGCCCCAGATGTAAACTGGCAGCGTTGGCTCTGTTCCAGCTAAAAAGAAAGCAATTATAAATTCATCCAAGGAAATTGTAAAAGCAATCAACAAACTCGCAACAATGCCAGGCATCACCAAAGGAAAAATTACGAGCCAAAATGTATTCCAGCGAGTTTGTCCTAAATCGAATGATGCCTCTTCCAAGCTTTTATCCAAATTCATGAAAGCAGAAGACAAAATAGCAATGCAAAAAGGTGTACAAATCAAGATGTGTCCCATGATGATGCTCCACAGGGACAATTCAAAACCCATTTGGATAATAACAACCAATAAAGAGACACCAATTATGATCTCGGGAAGCACCATAGGTAGCATCACAAAGCCCATTATTGATCGGCGTCCAAAAAAAGAAAATCGCGTCGATGCACGGGCAGCCAGAACAGCCAGCAGCGTTGAGAATACTGAAGTTATTACAGCAATAAGTAGACTGTTGCGTGCAGCAACATGTAAGGTTTCAGTATCAAATAATACTAAAAACCATTCTATGGTGAACCCTGAAAGAGGGAATGAAACAATACTGCTAGCATTAAAAGCAAACACTGGTAGCAGGACTGCCGGGGCATAAAGGAATACCAGGAAGAAACCAATAAACCATTTAAAAAAACGTCCTTTTCTCATCATCAGCTTGGCCCCCGAACATATTTTCGGTTCAACCATAAGAAGGCTAAAGCAAAAAATGTTACAATTCCCATAGCTGAAATTGCAAGCGCTGAACCTAATGGGGCATTATTGGCCTTCTTAAATTGCAATTCAATCATATTAGAAATCATCAATCCATTTGGACCCCCAACTAAACGTGGGGTGACATAGTCGCCAATAGTTGGAATAAAAACAATGATAGTAGCAGCGATCACACCGGGCATTGAAAGCGGCAAAGTAACTCGAAAAAACCTGCGAAGAGCGCTGTCTCCTAAATCCTCTGCTGCTTCGATCAGAGAGCGATCAACACGCTCTAAAGCCACAAAGATGGGCAAAATAGCAAAGGGAATCCAAGCATGAGCAAGTGTAAGCACCACGGCATTTTGATTATATAGAATGAAACTCAGCGGCTCATTAATAATCCCTAGCCCAGTGAGGCTCCCGTTTATAACGCCGTTGTACCCTAGAATAACTTTCCATAAAAAAATACGCATCAGGTAACTGGTCCAAAATGGTATTGTGATTAAAAATATCCACATTGCTTTGCGTTTGGGGGCCACGTAAAATGAGATAAAGTAAGCTACCGGGTAAGCCAAAAACACAGTAGAAGCGGTTACAAAAATTGATATTTTAAGCGACCGGGCCATTAAATATTGGTACATAGGCTCTGTCCAGGCTGCCTGATAGTTCGCCGTAGTAAAAGTACGGTCAAGCGTTAGATAATCTTGGGTCCAAAAGCTAAGAGCTACAACCATGATTAATGGTACTGCCAGTAATAGCAAAGCAAATCCAAGCGTCGGACTAATCAAAAATAAACCCTGAGCACTCTCACTCTTACGCCATTTTTGAAATTCTACCAATTATAGAGTCCTCTTCGAAAGTATCTTTTGATTTAAGTTCGCCATCTGTCCAACAGATGGTATGGACTTTTGCTGGATCACGGGAATTAACTTACGCAAGTGATCGTGATAAGTTTTGAGGCCATATTCTAAGTCAGATAATATCACACCATCATAAGCTGAAGACCTTGTCGCCTCACAAGACCAAACCATTAGCATCTGATCCTCTTCTCCCGTATCTCGGTCAATTCTACCACTAAGATAGCGAGCTGCTTTCATTGCACGACTTTCATCTTGGCGTCTGAAACACAAACCTCTCTGAAGTGTTTCAGTCGCAGATTGTGGCACATCCTGATAGTAAATAACGCTGTCAGGATACAGACCTATGACCAAATTTGGAAACATTCCAAAATATATCCATTGTCTTTGTTGAGATACTGGTAAATGTTTTGCTTCGGGTAAAAGATCTCTGTACTTTCGTACGCTCCATCTATGACCAGGTGCTTCGTTAAAAGTACCCACTGAGCGAGAGGTTCCGTCTATATAAGGTTCATCAAAATAGCCATTTCCATAAAGTTCATGAAGCCCAGGGTGTGCCTGGCGAACGTGGTATCCTTCGTTGTCTACATCCCTTACTGATTTCCAATTAACAGGCACCAAGTCATTCATCGAATTGGACGTAGTGGGCACCATACTGGCCAAATCATAAGGAGCAATTTCGGAGTCGAAACGTCCCAAAATTTTCGCGACTGATGGCTGCGGCCCAGGCAAAAAACGAACAAAAACAAGACCATTCCAAACTTCCATTTCAAGCTGCTTGAGACCCCATTTTTCTTTTTCCATGGGTGGAAACGTGTCCTTATTGGCAATGCCACGCAATGAACCATCCAGATTATATGCCCAACCATGGTAAGGACAAATCATCGCCTTATTACAAACACCACTCGCATCAGGAACAACACGAGACCCTCGATGTCGACACAAATTATGAAATGCTCGGATCTGACCATCGTGACCTTTAATCACGAGAGCACGCTCGCCCGCTATATCAAAAGTTGTGTAGGCGCCATTTTGTGATAATTCATTTACATGGCAAACAAATTGCCAATGAGTTTTGAAAATCTCGTTACATTCAAGCTCAAACAATTCCTGAGAATAGTATGCCCATCCAGGAAGGCCAGATCGATCCCAATCTTTCGGCGGCGTAATGCGTGGATCCATAATATTTCCTTAACTTGAATTAACCACTATCGAACAGACTATGAGCCAGAAAATCAACATTATTCTATGGTCAAAATATATTTTTTGTGGCTCAATCTGATAATCATTATTCTTATAGGTAAATTTAAAAAGAGGCCACAATGAAAGACATAAAACCTCAAGATCGTCTCGTAGCTAATATAGCTTCAAGTGAATTCACACCTTGGCTTAACTCTGATGGTAGTGATAGTGGAACTTCAATTTTACAGTTAGGCGGTGGGCCTAGTAAGGGTGTAGGATTTCATATTTACCGTATGACCCCAGGAAGCAGCAGCGAGGCACATCAACATCGAGGCGATGAGGAGTTTTTTGTGATTGATGGAAGTCTGCGTGACAATGATGGGACCGTATATGTAAAAGGCGATTTGGTGTTGCTACGCGATGGAACTCAACACTTTTCAGTATCTGATGATGGTTGCCTCTTGGCGGTATATATTCCAAAAGTAGAGGTTAATCTTTAGCTTTTATAAAGGTACGGCTCTTGATGCCTGAGTGTAAAATTTCCACCATCCAGCCAATGAAATATCCATTATTTCTCTATTTGTAAAATTTGGACACTCTAACTTGGCCAAATCTAACAGTCTCATCTGAGCTTTATCACGACCCATTTTTCCCTTTAAGCCCGCATTCGTCAATTGAATTAGACTTTTGACCAAAGCTCGTTCTGAGGATGTTTCTTCTAGCTTCATCCAGACAGACTCCCAAACTTCGTGAGCTTCCCAGTAATATTCTTCACGGAAGAATTTTTGTCCAATATGCCAAGCAATAGATTGCCTCAACTCCATGTGAGAAATCAACAAATCTGGCTTAAATTTGTCAAAAGTGTTCTCGCTATGCCGGGAATTTTGCCCAGGTAAGTAGGCGTGCGAGGGTCTCCAACTTAGGTCTAAATCATTATGCAGGGACAACGTTTACAGCCTCAATCCTCCACAAACTTTCTGAAAAGGCAATGATTTCATTCATCGTAGGGTCAAAGGCATCTTCCAATGGTGAATGACCACAATCAGCCAACATAACAGTATCGACAGGTGAATAACTGCGATTTTCAAGTTCAAAAATTTGCTCCTCCGTTCCATATTCATCGTCCACTCCTTGAATGGCCAATGTCGGAATGCGTAAATAATCAATTACTTCTGATACATTCCAATCTTTAAAATTGGGATCTAACCAAACGTTATTCCAACCAACAAAAGCATTTTCTGGATCGTTATGATATTTTCCAAGCTTTTGTTTTAAGTTTCTTTTTTCATACTCTTCCTTTGCCAATGCAATCTGTGCAAGCCCCTTTTCCTCTGTAAAAAAATGTGGTGCCAGCAGTATTAAACCACGAACACGATGATCAATAATGGAGCCCGCATATATTGCAGCAATGGTCGCTCCATCAGAATGACCAAGTAGTATACANTGCTGTGGAGCGATCGCGCCAAGAACCTTTGGCAGCACATCAACAGCCTCTTTTGTCATNTAATCTATAGGTCGCGGTAAATTAGTTNNATCTGAACGCCCATATCCAGCTCGAGAATAAACAAAAACGCCACANCCGGTAGCAGNCGCTATCTGGGCTGGAATATCGCGCCAAAGTGCGACGCAACCTAAGCCTTCATGCAACATCACAATAGTGGGCGCCAATGTAGGCGCAGATCCAAAGCATGCATATTCAATAGATTTCCCCATTATATCTAAAAAGCCACTTGNGCCATCTAGCCAATCAATTGTCATTGCTTCAAATTCCTTAACTTAAATCTTTGGATTTTTCCCGTAGCAGTTTTAGGTAGGTCATCAACTATTTCAATCCAACGTGGATATTTCCATTTTCCTATTTGCTCTTTAACAAAGTCCCTCAATTCAATTGTAATATCCTTTTCTGGCANATTACCATTAAGTACAACAAAAGCTTTTGGCTTTTCNAGCCCACTTTCATCAGCTTGAGCTACAACCGCTGCTTCAAGTACCTTTGGATGCGAAATCAAAGTTTGCTCAACTTCGAAAGGGCTTAACCATATTCCTGAAACTTTAAACATATCATCAGTNCGCCCACAGTAGACATAAGTGCCATCCGCCAGAATTTCGTACTTGTCACCAGTTCGGGTCCACTCCCCTTCAAATGTAACNTGGTTTTTGAGACGCTGGTTCCAGTATCCATCCGCTGAAGATGCGCCCTTAACCAGCATTTCACCAATTTCGCCTGGTACAATTTGATCACCAACCTCATTAAGACAACGTAATTCATAGCCAGGAACCGCGACGCCTGAGGTACCATAATTAACTTTGCCCACACGATTGGATAGAAAAATATGTAACATTTCAGTAGAGCCCACACCATCTAGAATCTCACTTGCAAATAATTGTTGCCAGTTGCGGCCAATATCCGCTGGGAGTGCCTCGCCAGCCGAGATACAAAGTCTGACGCGATGATTTGGCATCTTACGGTTCTCCAGCAATGCCAGAATGGCACCATACAGCGTAGGGACTCCACAAAACAGGGTCGGTTGTTCTGTTTCAATCATGTCCACAACAATGTCCGGTGTAGGACGGCCTGAGAACAATATAGTGGTTGCCCCAACAGACATTGGAAACGTCAGCGCATTTCCCATTCCATATGCAAAAAATATTTTTGCAGCGGAAAAAATTACATCATTTTCTGTGATTCCCAATACCTGGGCACCATAAGTGTCCGCAGTAGCGCGCATTGCGCTATGAACATGACGGACGCCCTTTGGCTGACCCGTTGACCCAGACGAATATAACCAGAAGGCACATTCGTCATCTGATGCAAAAATCGCTTTTTTTGGTTTGGCATGCGCAAGAAATTCATCATACGACAAAACATCCTTATCTATAACCTCACCAATCACAATTATTTTTCGCAGATCACTATTTTCAACCAGGGCAGGAGCAACCATGCGCCAAAGCTCTGATGAAACAATCAAGCAGACTGCACGACTGTCATCAAGCACCGATTGATAAACTGAAGTTGCCAATAATGTATTCAAAGCCACCGGTACNACACCAGCCTTGAGGGCCCCCCAGAAAATTTCCGGATATTCCAGCTGATCTAATATAAGACACGCAACGCGCTCTTCACGATGCAATCCAGCAGATTGAAATGCTCCAGCTACNAAGTCACTACGGTCGNCTAATTCAGCATATGTTTGGCTTCTTTTTAGTCCATCAGCTTCTCGGAAAGCCACATTTGCACCTCGACCTTCCTCTATGTGGCGGTCAACGAACCAAACAGCAGCATTTTTATTCTCGGACATATTTACCTCCAATCAAGATGCCACGTACATAATGGGCAACATTTAAACTATAAAACACCCAATTATCGCTAAATCATTTTTAAAAGTATCAGTGGGTAGACTTTTTAAGTTATGTAAAAATAGCTACCATATATTTTTTGTTGATAAAGACCTGTGAAAACATTGAAAAACTTTTTTGTGNTNCCGAGTCTACACAGGTTAAAANCCAAAGAAAGTAGTTATTTAAATAGTTTTGTTTTTTACTTATTTTAAATGCTAAATTAACTTACTNTTTTATAGATAATTTAAAAAATTTTCTGAAGTATTATTTTATTTCCAAACTATCCACTATTATTATAATGCAACTAGAATTCCTGGACCCATACGCTAACAATTCAAAACATTGAAATGCTTTTACAAGAGCAGATTTTAAGTAAGGATAAACAAATGCCACAGTCTTTAGTTAGTGAAGCTGATATCGAAGCCTTTCAGAAGGATGGCGTGGTTTTGGTTAAAGGGCTCTTTAGAAATTACATTGAAGACCTCAAGCAGGGTGTNGCAAAAAATATGCAGAATCCTGGGCCTTATGCGTCTGAAAACGTATCAGCGGGTGAGAGTGGCAGCTTCTTTGATGACTATTGTAATTGGAACAGAATACCCGAATTTGAAAAAGTAATAATGGAAAGCCCAGCCGCAATGGTTGCAGCGGNATTGATGAGGTCTAAACGCGTCCAAATTTTTCATGATCATATCCTGNTTAAAGAACCTGGGACATCAAAACCAACNCCTTGGCATCAAGATGGTCCTTACTACTTCGTGGATGGAGTACANAATGTCAGTTTTTGGAGTCCTCTTGATCATGTNAAGGAAGCTTCATTGCGCTGCGTTGCCGGAAGTCATAAGTGGGTCAAGCCAGTTCTACCGACCCGATGGCTTGCAGAAGACAGCTTTTATCCAGATGAACACGACTACCTTCCTGTCCCAGATCCTGACGTGGAGGGTATGGAAATTCGTGAGTGGGAAATGGCGCCAGGTGATGCGGTAGCATTTAATTTTGGCATTTTACACGGTGCTCGAGGCAACAAAACAACCAAAAGACGACGAGCCTTCTCCCTTCGGCTTATTGGAGATGATGCCCGATACGTTGAACGTCCCGGACCCACCTCCCCACCCTTTCCAGGTCACAATATGAATGCAGGTGAAATCTTACGAGAAGATTGGTTTCCAGAGGTTTATCGGCACCCAGATTGATCAAACAGCATCAAAGTCTAAAACTACTCGATCTGAATTTGGTTTAAATTGGCAAGCCAAAACAAAACCCTTTTCTAGCTCCCATTTTTCTAAAGCAAAATTCTGAACCATCACGCCCTCTCCATTAGAAAGTTTGCAACGACAAGTTGCACACATTCCATTGGCGCATGAGTATGGAAGTTCTAGTCCCGACTGAGTAGCCGCATCTAATAACATCTGCCCAGGCAACATTTTAAAGTTCCGTCTAGCTCCGTCTAAAACAACCTCAACAAGTGCTCCTTCGCTATTTGAAGCTAAAATAGTATCGCCAGCAATTGGAAGTGGTGTTGAAGGGGTGAAAAGTTCAAATTTTATACGTTCAGAGGGTACACCTAGTTCTCTTAAAGCATTACTAGTTACTTCAATCATTGGCTGCGGACCACATATATAAATCGCATCATAGCCCAACGGATCAATCAAACCTCGGGTAGCCATCGTGTTGAGCTTTTCAGCATCTATACGACCATTAAAAAGCTCTACGTCTTGAGCTTCTTCATCCATCACGTGGGTGATCAAAAATCTAGTAATATATTTATCCTTGAGGTCATCAAAAGCCTGCCTAAACATAACACTGTCAGTATTTCGATTGGCATAGCATAGAGTAATTGTACTGTTTTCTTCGCCCTCTAAAACAGATTGAGCAATAGATTTGATCGGCGTCACTCCAGAGCCTGCAGCCAAAAGAAAGTAATTATGTTGTCCACCGATAGGTGCCGTAAAACGCCCTTGCGGTGACATAACTTGCAATGTGTCCCCACATTTTAGTCCACTAACAAAGCCAGAAAAAGTTCCACCCAAAATACGTTTTATTCCGACCGCTAGATTCTTAGAACCAACAGGGGAACAGATTGAATAGGACCGGCGGACATCCTCGCCATTAATTTCAGATCGCAAGGTTAAATATTGTCCTGGTATGAAATCAAAAATAGATTTCAATGTCTTTGGAATTTCAAAACTTATTTCAAACGACTCGGACGTATCTTGGCGCACAGCATTGATCGTCAAATCATAAAATCTGGGCTTGGCCATACCGTACCTTTAAATGCACTTAAAATAATCAAAAGGCTCAAGACATGCATTGCACCTGTAATGCGCCTTACAGGCAGTTGAACCAAACTCAGATAATTTCGAAGTGTCTTGAGACGCACAGCGTGGACAGGAAACCTGAACATCTCCAAACAACGAAAGTTTTGAGGAAGATCCAGTAACTGGCGGCGCAATGCCGTAAGCTCTGAGCTTTTCACGCCCAACGTCAGTGATCCAATCTGTAGTCCACGCTGGAGTAAGCGATCGCTTAATTACCGGATCAAAACCAGCATCTCGTAGTGCAGCTTCGATTGCTAATTCAATTGCTAGAACTGCTGGACAACCTGANTAGGTNGGNGTTACGCGTGCAATTGCACGACCATTTTTGTCNANCTCAACACTGCGNAATATTCCTANATCAGCTACTGTAACNGCNGGAACNTCTGGATCAAGNACTGCAGCTGCNGCNGACCACGCTATAGTAGNCTGTGAACTNACCATGTCATTTCCGGGAAACTACGCTGCATNTATTGTAATTGTGCTAAGAGGTGTCCCATAGCTTCTGTNTGCCTGCCTTCACGGCCTCCCCTCTGAGTATACTTCAAATTGGGAATTTTAAGTCTTGCCTCANTAAAAACTTCCAAAACATCTGCAAGCCATGNTTCCANTAGGGCCGCCCTATCAGGCAAAACAGATTTTAGAGCTANATCTGCNGAGTCAAAAAACTCCCCTATATATGGCTCAAGAATTTCGCATGCAGCAAACATCCGCCGAGTACTTTCTTCAGTACCGTCACCCAAACGAATGACCCACTCTCCGCAATGTCGTTTATGATACCTCGCCTCCTTTACAGCCTTTCCAGCTATTGCCGCTATCGTAATATCATTTGAATTTTTAGCCTGCTCCCAAAAAAGCTCCATAAAACTAGAAAAATAAAATTGCCTAAGAACGGTTTGAGCGAAATCGCCGTTGTTTAGTTCACAAATTAATAAATTTTGATATTCCCGCTCTATCCTACAAAATGCAAGAGTATCCTCATCACGCCCAGCACCCTCTAATTCTCCAGCATAGGTATAAAGGTTCCGTGCCTGACCAATTAGATCCAATGCAATATTTGGCATTGCCAAATCTTCTTCCAACATTGGNGCATGGCCACACCATTCCGACAACCGATGGCCCAAAACCAGATGATCGTCTGCCAGCTGTAGTAAGGCTTTAAATAAAACCTTTTGCATCACATGTGTCCTACATCGTCGGGGATATTATAGAAGTTGGGATGACGGTAAATTTTATCATCAGAGGGGTCAAAAAATTCGTCACGGTCTTGTGGATCAGATGCTATAATTTTATCAGATGGGATCACCCAAACTGATAGACCTTCTCCTCTTCGGGTATATACATCGCGTGCCGCTTGCAGTGCCATTTTAGAATCCGCAGCATGTAGAGAACCACAATGTCGATGTGCCAAACCGTTTCGCGGACGAATAAAAACTTCCCAAAGTGGAATATCTTGTTTTTCTGTCATCAAGCGCTCATTCTGCCGCAATAGGCGTTTTCTCTCGCTGAGCTATTTTTTGTGCATGAGCGACAACTGCATCTCGAACCCATTCACCTTCGTCCCAAGCTTTTTTGCGAGCTGCAACGCGTTCTTTGTTTAGCGGACCTCGGCCTTTNACCACATTCCAAAATTCATCCCAGTCTATGTCACCATAGTCATAAGCNCCCCGCTCACTATTCCACGTTAAAGAGTCGTCTGGCACATTTAATCCCAGACGCGTTGCTTGTGGGACTGTTGCATCAACAAACTTTTGTCTTAACTCATCGTTGGTGAAGCGCTTTATTTTCCAAAGAGTGGATTGATCTGAATGCAAACTTTCTCCATCAGGCGGGCCGAACATCATTAGTGATGGCCACCACCAGCGGTTTAAGGCATCCTGTGCCATGTCTTTTTGCGCTTCAGAGCCCTCTGCTAAGGTCAACATTATTTCATAACCTTGTCTTTGGTGAAAGCTCTCTTCCTTGCACACCCGGATCATTGCCCGAGCATAGGGACCATAAGAACATCTACAGAGAGGCACTTGATTCATGATCGCAGCACCGTCCACCAACCAACCAATTGCTCCAATATCAGCCCAAGTTTGGGTGGGATAGTTAAATATTGAAGAATATTTTGCTCGCCCAGAAATTAATTCTTCTGTCATCTCTTTNCGGCTAACTCCNAGGGTTTCCGCNGCNGAGTATAAATAAAGCCCNTGCCCACCTTCATCTTGNACTTTTGCCANCAATGCCGCTTTACGACGCAGTGTTGGAGCACGNGTAATCCAATTGCCTTCAGGNAACATACCNACAATTTCAGAATGAGCGTGCTGTCCAATTTGCCTAATTAAAGTTTTCCTGTAGGCAGCAGGCATAGGATCATTTGGTTCAATTTTTTCATCCGCGTCGATACGTGCCTGAAATGCGGCTAAAAACTCCGGCGTCTCGTTATTTTCAGAACTTGAACCTATCAAACCTTGCGANTACATCTTTTNCTCCNGACTNTATCNNNATAATATGTTACNAAATTNTAAAAATCAATCAGTTTTTGTAATACTACCTAAATCTTNTCTCTGCACCATTTGNTGTCTTACTCACNTCCAACAAAAGTGGGTAAACGGCCGCGATATTACGGTGAACTTTTGCAAACGGCCACTGACTAGCAGAAAGTGGCGCNTCTACNGTGGGATAACGTAAAACCAATCGACGCCAAAAATGAATAANTAAAACCCTGGCAANAATTGCGTGATCTGACANNAGANTNNCATCTNTTAATGCCTGACAACACTTACTAATCATTTGGCAAGTTTGATAATTAAGTNGGGGCAAAACGCTATCATAGGCCCAAGTAGGNANATCCTTTGGATGAGNCTCAAAAACCATTAAATCACTTGCCATATTATNTGAAATTTTTTCCCAAACTTCAGAGGGCCACACATAGCATCGACCACCCAAAATTAAGGGAGGATTTTTTACAAATTGCATTTGAACAGATTTTACAGGAGTGCCGTCAGCGCCAAATGCAAATGTCCAATCATGTATTTGTTTTGGAGCAGCATAGATTACCTCAGCTGCATCCTTATAGTCAGCTAAACCCTTTGCAGAAAACCGATAAAAAGCAATCCGTCCCTCTCGTTTTCCTATGACTAACCCATTTTTTGACAGCCGCGACATTGCGGTACGCACCGCCTGCGGTTCAATATCTAGCGCACCACAAATATCCAACAGTGTCGCCATNGAAATCTCGCCTCCATCTGGTTGCGCGATCTCCCCCATAATTGTGACAATCACTGACCACACACGCAACCGACCCTCCTTGTGCAAATGANGGGTCAAATAGCGCAGTTCTAAAGGAATTTTTTTCATGCCCCTTTGGNTNCACCATATGAATTCATGGTCAACAATTCATATTCTGCCACCTGCTCANTATCTTGATTTCGCAAGGTTACATGCCACCGTACCTCTCCATAATCTTCTGTGCGCCGTGTTTTGCGTTTTACTGTAATTTGTGCGGTAATAATNTCTCCTGCAACAACGGGTTTTTGAAAAGAGAGCGAGTTGAGTCCGGTATTTGCCAAAACTGGGCCAGGATTAGGTTCCACAAATAAGCCAGCTGCAAAACTTAATAGAAGATANCCGTGNGCTACACGGTCAGGAAAAAATGGATTNGCCTTAGCAGCCTCAGCATCCATGTGTGCATAGAAACTATCACCAGTAAACTCTGCAAAATGCTCAATATCCTCTATTGAAATCTNGCGCCCTTTGGTGTGGANNGTCTCACCAATTTGTAATTTGTCAAAATCAACAGTGAAAGGATGTACTCCTGTTACGATCTCAGCTGAACCTTTTACCCAAGAGCCTGTAATAGAGGTAATCATATCCGCAGTACCTTGAATGGCACTGCGTTGCATGTAATGCTTTACGCTTCTAAGTCCACCCAACTCTTCTGATCCACCAGCCCTTCCCGGTCCACCATGTATTAAATGTGGCAATGGGGAGCCATGACCCGTGCTCGCGACCTGTGATACCCGGTCATTGAAATATAAACGCCCATGAAAAGCGCCTGCTCCAATTACCACACTTCGGGCTACAGTTGGATCGTGAGTGAAAACTGAGCCCACCAATGACCCACCACCACGATTAAGGAGGGCTATACCGTGATCAATGTCACGGTATGCCATCAAAGTCGCGACGGGCCCAAAAGCCTCCTCTTTATGAACAACAAGGGCTCTATCTGGATCCAGACATGCAAATAGCATTGGTGCTAAGAAGGCACCCCGCTCAGGATCTGCGCCCTCAACTTGACAGCTCTCTTCCCCATCAAAAATTAACTCACACTCTTTGGCTATAATTTTAGCCTGCGCTCTTACATCGTCACGTTGTTCCAGAGAGACAAGCGCACCCATTTGAGTTTCTTTCAGAGCTGGATGGCCTATTTTAGTTGTAGCCAAGCGTTTCTTCAAAGCCAATTGAACCGTCTCCATATGGGCCTCCGGTACAATAATACGACGAATTGCCGTACACTTCTGTCCAGCTTTTGTAGTCATTTCACGATGTACTTCACCCACAAAAAGGTCAAATTCTACACTGCCAGGGGTTACGTCTGGGCCTAGCATAGATCCATTTAAGCTATCCTGTTCTGCGGTAAACCGGATCCCGTTCTCTAAAATATTGGGGGTACTCCGCAGAGCTAAAGCGGTCCTAGAACTACCTGTGAAACTTACTGTATCTTGGAAATCTAATATATTCAGAAGATCTCCCAGACTTCCCATAACCAATTGTATGGCACCTCGAGGTAAAAGCTCGCTGTCAAGTATTAAACGCACAACTGCCTGAGCCAAATATCCTGTACTAGTAGCAGGCTTGATCAGACTAGGCACGCCAGCTAGCAAACTAGCTGCAAGTTTTTCTAGCATTCCCCAAACAGGAAAATTAAACGCATTGATTTGTACCGCTACTCCCTGCAACGGTGTGTAGACATGCTGTCCCAAAAAACTGTTGTCTCGGCTAAGCACTTCGAGATCACCATCTGGTAAAACAATTCCCTCTGGCATTTCTCGNCGGCCCTTCGAGGCATAGACNAGAAGNGTAGAAATACCGCCATCNATGTCGATCTTGCTATCGGCCAAAGTNGCCCCAGTTTCAAACGACATCGTATAAAGTGCCTTGCGGTGTTGCTTGAGGTAAANGGCCAAGGATTTAAGCATCCTAGCACGATCATGAAAGTTCATGGCACGCAGTCCNGGACCACCAAAAGTTTTGGCGTAGTCGCGCATACCNACAACATCCAAAGCTCCTCCAACCGATCCAAGCGTTTGACCNGTAATGGCTGAGTATACCGTGCGGTTAGGCTGGGTTGGAACTNACCAATNACCCATGACGAAGCTAGAAAAATTCTGTTGACCCAACATNAAANTCAACTCCCNAAAAATTTGGATTATTAATTGACCAGTCGGTCGGTTTATGCAAGTTATTTATATAATCTACAAAGGAGACGGCCTTGTCCAACACCATTCTCACAACTAGCCATGACAATTGGATGGAGATCACGCTTAACCGCCCAAACCAACTAAACGCATTCAACGATGAAATGCATACAGCAATCAAAAAAGCCCTTGATAAAGCCGAGAACCCTGAAATCCGGGCTGTTGTTTTAACCGGTGCAGGTCGTGGATTTTGTTCAGGGCAAGATTTAGAGGGGCGCGACCCACGAAAAATGGAAAGCCCTCCTGACTTGGGCAAAACACTAAGTATGCTCTATAATCCTTTGGTACAAAGACTGCAAAATCTTCCCAAGCCAATTATTTGTGCAGTCAATGGTGTTGCGGCAGGTGCAGGCGCAAATATTGCCTTTAGCTGTGATATTGTTTTAGCGTCGGACAGTGCAAAATTTGTGCAGAGTTTCGCTAAAGTTGGTCTAATCCCAGATGCGGGTGGGACNTATCATTTAACCCAAATTTTAGGCCCNCTTCGAGCCAAGGCTTGGACNATGACTGCAGCACCNATCTCAGCAGCAACAGCAAAAGACTGGGGCTTGGTCTGGGAATGTTTTTCTCCCGAAAATCTCATGATTGAAGCAAGAGCCTTGGCCAAAGAACTGGCTCAAGGAGCAACGAAAGGACTGGCNGAGACCAAATCTGTAATCCATCAAGCTGGCCAACAGGATTTAGCAGCACACATGNAGTTAGAAGCAGAAATTCAACGTGATTGCGGCCAATCTCTAGANTATCGCGAAGGCGTAACAGCCTTTCTNGACAAACGACCAGCGCACTACATAGGAAAATAAAATGCCCTTAACAGAACAGGAAATTGCCAGAAAATCGTCAGCTACTTTAGATCAAANCGACGCAGCCAGTCGCGCTTTAGGCATAGTTTTGCAATCAGTTGCACCAGGGAAAGCCACCGTTACAATGTCAATTACGGCCGATAAACTCAACGGTCATGGAATTTGCCANGGTGGCTTGATATTCACATTAGCTGACACAGCCTTNGCACATGCTTGCAACAGCTACAATCAAAGGGTGGTTGCACAAAGCTGTAGTATTAGTTTTCTTGCATCAGGCAATTCTGGCGAACAGTTAACTGCCAAGGCACACGAAGTTCACCGCGCCGGACGCAATGGGATATATGATGTTGAAGTGTTTAATTCATCAGGAGAAGCAATTGCGCAATTTCGGGGACAATCNCGNACCATAAAAGGCCAAAATTTTGAGGATTTAAAAACATGACAGAGGCATATCTTTGCGGTGGAAGACGAAGCCCAATTGGTAAATTCGGTGGAGCACTAGCTCAAATTCGAGCTGATGACCTGTTAGCTCATGTCATTGGCGCCACCTTGGCCGATGTAGCAGAACTAGATCCTACAGCCATTGATGATGTCATTATTGGATGTGCTAATCAAGCAGGAGAAGATAATCGCAATGTGGCTCGCATGGCCGCGCTGTTAGCTGGTTTGCCCAACAGCGTAGCAGGCGTCACCATAAACCGTCTTTGTGGTTCTGGTTTAGATGCCATCGCGATGGCAGCCAGAGCAATACAATCAAATGAAGCAGAATTGATAATAGCTGGTGGTGTAGAGAGCATGACCCGCGCTCCATTGGTTATGCCAAAGGCTGAAAGTGCTTACTCGCGCAAAGCCGAAATCTTTGACTCCACAATTGGCTGGCGGTTNGTCAATAAAGAAATGAAAGATCGCTTTGGTATTGATAGTATGCCTGAAACAGCAGAAAATGTGGCTGAAGATTTTGAGATTAGCAGGATTGATCAAGACGCATTTGCACATCGCAGTCAATCGCGGGCAGCTGCCGCAATAAAATCAGGACGGTTTACTCGTGAAATAGTTCCCATACCGCTACCACAACGCAAGGGCGATCCAATCTTATTTGACACCGATGAACACCCCCGCATCACTTCATTAGAAAAACTTGCAGGTCTATCTACGCCTTTTCGCAAAAACGGCTCCGTAACAGCCGGGAATGCCTCTGGCGTAAATGATGGTGCGGCTGCACTGATTATTGCTTCTCAGAAGGCTTTGTCTNGATACAACCTGNTACCACTAGCNAGGATAGCAGGAACTGCCGTGGCGGGTGTTGAGCCTCGCATCATGGGTATTGGGCCAGTTGCAGCAACTAAAAAACTGTTAACACGTCTAGGANTGCAAATTTCCGAGATCGACTTGATTGAATTAAATGAAGCCTTTTCAGCGCAAAGCTTAGCAGTTTTGCGCCAGCTTGGCGTGCCTGATGACTCNGAAAAAGTTAACCCAAATGGCGGTGCAATAGCGCTGGGCCACCCGCTTGGCATGTCTGGCGCACGCTTAGCTTTAACTGCAGCCCATGAAATCAAGGCACATGGGTACAAGCGCGCCCTTTGTACAATGTGCATCGGTGTCGGCCAAGGCATCTCGATGATACTTGAGCAAGTTTGAGGTTAATATGGAAAATTTATCCCCAAAGCTCGGTGATCTTGAAGCTATTGAAAATTCTAGTCGTGATGAAATTGAAGCTCTACAATTGCAACGGATGCGATGGTCCTTGAACCACGCATATGAAAATGTGGCGCACTACAAAGCCAGCTTTGATTCCGCAGGAGTCCATCCAGATGATTTAAAATCCCTCGTAGATCTTTCACGCTTCCCCTTCACTAAAAAGTCAGATCTTAGGAAAAATTACCCTTTTGGGATGTTTGCGGTGCCACGCTCACGAGTCAATAGAATTCACGCATCCTCAGGTACAACTGGTCAACCTACAGTTGTAGGTTACACTCAGGCTGATCTGGAGATGTGGGATNTTGTAATGGCCCGCTCTTTAAGAGCTGCAGGATTACGACGCGGTGATTTATTGCACAATGCATATGGTTACGGTTTGTTTACCGGTGGGCTAGGAGTGCATGGNGGCGCAGAAAAAATGGGCCTNACAGTTGTACCAATTTCTGGTGGCATGACAGAACGGCAAGTACGGTTAATAGAAGATTTCCAAGCTACTGGGATCACTGTAACCCCATCTTACATGTTATCAATTCTNGATGAATACAAAAAGCAGGGTTTAGATCCGAGGCGGTCACCATTAAAAGTTGGTATTTTTGGNGCTGAGCCTTGGACTAACTCGATGCGCATTGAAGTTGAGCAATCTTTTGATATGCACGCAGTNGATATCTACGGACTGTCCGAAGTTCTTGGTCCCGGTGTCTCATGTGAATGTGTGGAAAGCAAAGATGGTTTGCACATTTGGGAGGACCACTTTTTTCCCGAAATCATTGATCCACAGACNGGCGAAGTTCTACCAGATGGAGAATTGGGGGAATTAGTNTTCACCTCCCTGAGTAAAGAAGCATTCCCTATCGTCCGATACCGCACACGAGATTTAACCCGATTGCTNCCNGGAACCGCTCGTACCATGCGACGGATGCAAAAAGTAACGGGACGNAGTGATGACATGATCATTTTACGCGGCGTNAATATTTTTCCAACTCANGTTGAGGAGCAACTTCTTCAGGTCACAGAACTTGCAGCACATTTTCAAATTGAGTTGATTAAAAAGGGCCCCNTGGATCATATGATTGTACATGTNGAAGGCCCTCAGAATGCCTCTNATGAATTAGCTAAATTAATCAAGGCAAATATTGGGGTAACCGCAGAAGTTAAAGCCGGTAAAAAAAATACAGTCCCACGATCACANGGCAAGGCTGTACGAGTAATTGATAACAGGCAGAATGGCTAANATATGGCCCGTACAATAGCAAAAGACTATGACGCAAAACGCACTGCCATTCTTAAAAAGTCAGCCCAATATTTTGCTGATCAAGGATATGATCGNGCATCCGTAAGNCAAGTTGCGGGCGCCTGTGGAATATCTAAATCATTGATATATCATTACTANGAAAGCAAAGANCAACTTTTATTNGACATNTTACAAAGTCATTTGAACGCAATACANGAATGNGTGNCTGCNATTTCANATCACAANAAAGATCCCAAAANCCACCTTCGCCACCTCGTNGCTGAGTTNCTCACCGCATATCGTGGCGCAGATGCCGAACATCGGTTGCAATTACAGAGCACAGCGGCCTTATCGCTAGAGCAACAACACGAACTTGCAGAGACGCAACGCGCCATCGTTAAAATTTTTGCTGATACGATTGAAAGCATTGCCCCAGATTACTTACAAGGTATGCCACAATACCAACGCCCTATAACCATGTCACTCTTTGGCATGCTCAACTGGTTTTACCTCTGGTATCAACCTGGAGGCGGAATGACCCGCATTGAATATGCTGACTTAGCAACTGAAATTTTATTGGGAGGACTGGATCGCTTAAGATGTAATAAGCAGCAAATCAGTTTAAAAAGAACAAAGGTAACTTTAGAAACAAAAATCCCACTGTGAAACAGTGTTTAGTANTTAAATTAATTTCTGACCCAATAGTGTTCCCATATGCTGCATAGCCAAAGCATAGCCTTGCCCCCCAAACCCAGCAATCACTCCATCAGCACGNTGCGATACATAAGAAAANTGCCTAAATTTTTCNCGTTTNTGTATATTNGAGATATGCACCTCTAAAACCGGGCCTTCAAATGTATGTAATGCATCTAAAAGTGCTACCGATGTNTGACTTAGAGCGCCAGGGTTTATAATAATCCCAGCCGAAGTTTGGCGCGCGGTTTGGATCATATCNACCAATTCGCCTTCATGGTTACTTTGCATCATCTCAGACTGCATTCCCAAAGAAATTGCTATNTTTTTGCAAGTTTTTGCAAGGCTATCCAATGTGTCTGTCCCATAAATTTCTTGCTGACGCTGACCTAAGAGGTTTAAATTTGGACCGTTCAAAATTGTAATGAGTTGCGCCATAATTTCGATCTCCATCCTGTTTACGTGAGGCAATGCCACATTTTGTTATTAATTGCGACTATTTCTTGCAACCATCAAAGTTTATTCAACATCTCACACATTACTTTATACGCGAATTGGATGTCTGCCTCAGTCACGTCAAACTGACCAATTTGGAACCTAATCGCAATTTTCCCATCCACTTTGGTTTGTGTGATGTAGATCTGGCCATCATCATTTATACGGTTCACAAAGTCGATTTGCGCAGCATCATCAAACTCCGTGAGCCTAAATGTAAACAAAGATAGAATTGGCGCTGTCACTACCTCAAATTGGGGATTGTCTTCTAGTCTTTTAGCTAAGTCCTCGGCCCAGGAAACGTGATTACGCAATCTGAGCCGAAGTGCTTCCAACCCATAAGACCGCAGCAGAAACCAAAGTTTAAGAGCCCTAAACCTTCTCCCCAGAGGCACGGACCATTCGGAGTAATTGATTAGCCCGTCGCGACCATGAGTTTTGAGATACTCAGGCTGAATAGCCAGAGTTTTAACTAAACTTGTAGGATCTGCCAAGAAATGTGCCGAACAATCAAATTGAGCGCCAAGCCATTTGTGGGGATTAAATACAACTGAATCCGCTGCTTCAACGCCACTCCAGAGATCACGAAACTCTGGACAAATCATACCCGCCCCAGCCCAGGCAGCATCTACGTGGCTGTAAAGATCAAATTCTTTCGAAATTTTTAAAACCTCTGAAAGATCATCACATGCTCCCGTTCCAGTACCGCCAGTGCAGGCAACAATACCCGCAGGACAATGGCCAGCTGCAATATCACTTTGAATAGCTTCTTTTAGCAGTTGAGGATTCATACTGCGAAGCTTTCCTGAAATAGGAATGCGTACTAAGTTCTCCTGTCCAATACCCGCAANCCAAATGGCTCGATCTACNGAAGNATGAACCTCCTCNGAACAATAAATCCGTAACCGTGCCGCACCCGATAGGCCGNCTTNATTACCGTTCCATTTTAGTGCCCTCTCACGCATGGTCAGGACTGCCACTAATGTAGCTGAGGATGCNGNGTCTTGGATCACGCCAGANAATTTGTTTGGTAGGCCAATCGCCTGGCGAAGCCAGTCTAGCATGACAGTTTCCATTTCCGTGGCTGCTGGTGATGTTTGCCAAAGCATACATTGTGCAGCAATGGTCGATACTAACATCTCCGCCAACATTGATGGCGGTGCGGCATTAGCAGGGAAATAGGCAAAAAACCGTGGGTGTTGCCAGTGAGTGATCCCGGGCATAACGACCCTTTCAAAGTCTTCCATAATCTCAGTCATGGCATGTGGTCCTTCGGGCGCGCTCGGGGCAATCAATGCCGCCACGTCCCCCGGTTCTGTTTGCGCCCTAACCGTCCTCTCTCGGAGAGTAGTATGGTAATCCGCAGCCCACTGTGAAATCTTTGCCCCCCATTCTGAAAACTCATCCCACTGCATTAAAATCTCCTACAAAGTCTGTAGCTACCTTGTTTAGCGATCCATCATCAGTGGTCAATGCAGAGTTATCGTCATAATTTCTCCTTTATGATTTTTGAAAATATAAAATTTTGATAGCGTCGTAGGACTTTTATGCGACAATCAGGGATAGGGGCGATAATTTTAACTTTTTAATTTACTTAAGGAATTAGGCCAATTTGGAGTACAGAATTGTCAACGCTATAAAACTTTGGCATATTTAAGAAAATTATGGAGCATGTCATGAGCGCGATAGATGACTTGAAGATAAATACTTCCGTGCCATTTGAACAGGCCCGCGCCATGTCCCCATCTGCCTATACTGATTCCAGTTTTCTAAATGCTGAACTATCACAAATTTTTGCGCGTGATTGGTTTTGTGTTGGTAGAATTGACGCCCTAAATAAACCAGGTGACTACCTAACTCTCGACTTGGCTAATCAACCTATATTAGTATTACGCGATACACATGGTAAATTGCGTGCAATGTCGAATGTGTGCAGACATAGAATGTCTACACTATTGGACGGTCGCGGTAATATCCGCTCTATTGTATGTCCGTATCACGCCTGGACCTATAATTTGGATGGTACTCTGCGGGGAGCTCCTGCAATGAACCAAAACACTGCTTTTTGCAAAGACGATGTAGCACTGCCCAGGATAGCCTGCCAAGAATGGCTGGGCTGGGTGTTCGTTTCCTTAAATTCAGAAGCTAAGCCGGTGGCAGATGAACTTACTGAAGTATACAATTTAGTTGAAGATTTTGGTATGAAGAACTACACAGAAACCTTTTTTGAGACACATGTGTGGAACACAAATTGGAAAATTTTAGCTGAGAATTTTATGGAAAGTTACCACCTGCCCGTTTGCCATGCTGGAACAATTGGTGGTCTTTCCAAGCTAGACGAGATGATATGTCCACCCGGCCTTCCTTCTTTCAACTACCATACAATCCTTAAAGATGACACATTAGAGATTGCCTTAGCTCACCCCGACAACACCAAGCTAAAGGGGGAGCGCAGACGCATGACCTATCTTTTGGCGATTTACCCCAGCCTTTTAATTACTCTTACTCCTGGTTACTTTTGGTACCTCAGCTTACACCCAAAAGGCGTTGGGCAAGTACAAATTGCTTTTGGAGGTGGAATGAGCCCAGACTATGTGAACGACCCGGATGCTCAGGCACATTTCGCAAAACTCAAAAGTCTACTCGACGAGGTAAATAGCGAGGATAGAAGGTGCACAGAAAAGGTTTACCGTGGTCTTTGTTCCGCAATGGCAAAACCCGGTCATTTGTCCCATCTTGAGCGCCCAAATTACGATTTTGCACAATATCTAAATAGTAGGATGCAAAATAGTTTGGCTTAAAGCCCAATTACGAGACGCTGTATTAAATTGTCGAGCATTGCATCACATGCGGCAAGTTGGGTTTCGGTTATAAATTCATCCGGTTTGTGGCCTTGAGCCATGTCACCGGGTCCACAAACCACAGTCGGCACTCCCAGACGCTGATCAAACAAGCCACCCTCAGTACCAAAGGCTACCTTGATGGTGCCGTTAGCACCCGTCAGAGATTTAACAAACCCAACAACTGGGGCGGCGACCGCTGTATCAAGACCAGGGTAAGTGTTAAAAACTTCAATCTCAATGTTGCTTTCTGGAGCTGTTTTTTGAGCCTTAAGCGCTATCGTTTTGGCAGCTTGAGTCAAATTATTAAAAATTTTAGCAGCGTCATCTTGCGCCAAATTTCTGATCTCAAAATCTAGCTCACAAGAGTGAGGTACTATATTCAGTGCTCCTCCTCCTTTAATTCGACCCACGTGCAAGGTAGTATATGGGACATCGTAATCAGAATCCTGAATTGCACCCAATCGCAGTGTATCTTGCATATTTCGCAACTCTGTAATGAAGTCATTGGCTAAATAAAGTGCATTTACTGCAAACGGGGCTAACGCAGAGTGACCTGCACGGCCAGTGCATTTGGCTCGAGCCGCTATTTTACCCTTGTGGCCCGTCGCAACCAACAATCCAGTAGGTTCACCAACAATACACATCTGAGGGCGTGCAGGGGCATTGCTCAGCATATCAATCATAGAACGTACGCCAATACATCCCACTTCTTCATCGTATGATAAGGCTAAATGGAGTGGAGTTTTTAGGCTTTGAGCAGAAGCCTTTCTGGCCGCATTCATCATAGATGCTATGAAGCCCTTCATATCAGCACTACCACGTCCAAAAACTTTGCCATCTTTACGTGTCATAGAAAATGCCGGCACTGTCCAATCCTGACCCGCAACTGGAACTACATCTGTATGACCTGACAACATGACCCCACCAAAGTCTTTTGGACCCAGGGTAGCAAATAAATTGGCTTTGCTTTTATCTTCATTAGGAATGATTTTCACCGCCGCTCCCAGAGATAATAACTCAGATTGCGCCCAGGTTATGAGCTCAGAGTTGGAGTGAGCACTAGTCGTGTCATANGACAAAAGCTTTTCNAGGTAATCTAACGTTGACATTGANGGCCCTTNCCAGCTGATCNGGCCATAGGTGATANNAAAACTCACNCTAAAAGNTGTGANTTTATAAATTTAGAATCTGTNCTCTTTAGCCAGCATATAAATAAAACGAAAAAGAAGACAGCAAGAGGACATTGGCTCCCTAGTACGGCATCAGTCAATGCCCAGACATCAGCGCGAACCAACTAAACCCAAATCTTTTCCAACCTTTCTGAAGAATTTTATCTAAGGCTCTCAGAAAGGCTCATTTAGCCAGGTTTGGAATAATTTTACTAGTAATAACTACAAGTTTTTCTCCATGATTTTGTAGAAGTTCGGGCCTAAAAGAGTTTAGCGGAGAGGTTTTTGCATCGTAATCTCTGTCACCCGATTGTAGCCAGGGTGGCAATCATCAGAAACTTTTACAAACCCCAACTTAGTAAATACTTTTTCATTTTGAACAAGTTCAATCCGCACTTGTAGTTCGAGGCAATTTTTACCTAAATCCTTTGCAAAAACTTCACATTCCTCAATCAAAGCTCGAACCACACCTTGGCCTCGCATACTAGGATCAACGGCAATTTTTCCAAGGTAAAGCGCGTGGGATAGCGGGGTAGCAACNACGCACGCGATGACCGGNTTTCCTATTACTAGGACGNGGCCANCCTCAGCCATCCTTTTTAATTTTTTAAGTGTCAGCCNCTCAACAGAGCTTGGTGGGTCGATCAGCCCCGCCATAAAAGCAAACGACGACTTAATCAGATCCAATGTTGTGACAAAGGCTTCATCNCCAGGTTCAAGCGCCCTTACGAAATTATTGCTCATAAACTGATCGTATTTTTGCAATCCTACCTCTATGACTTTTCACACTTNATTTGGTAGATCCAAACAATCTGCAAACGCTATCAAATTTCGTACTGCCATCAAGCCCATATCTACACGAACGTCATATGCTGCAGTTCCAAGATGCGGCAAAAGTGTAACATTCTGCATTTCTTTCAAAGCTTTTGGGACGTCTGGTTCNAACTCATAGACATCCAGGCCTGCGCCGGCAATTTGGCCACATTCCAAGGCCGAAATTAAAGCTTTCTCATCAATTATATCACCCCGTGCAATGTTCACTAAAATGGNGTGAGAGCGAAGAGACTTNAAAGCTTCCNCGTTGATGATATGGTAGGTTTCTNCCCCTCCNGGAAGTGCTATAACAACAATATCACAGGANTCCATAACANCNTTTATGGTTTCTAATTGATTACAGCCTTCAATGACTTTTATTGAGCGATTGTAAAATACAACCTCCATTCCAAANCCAAGCTTACATCTCTTTGCAATTGCTTGTCCTATACGNCCCATACCAATAACACCAAGCGTTTTCCCAGACATATGCATCCCNAGAAATTGGGTCGGATGCCATCCCANCCAATTATCAGATCTAATAATTCGTTCACCCTCTCCAGCNCTACGGCATGTCATCAACATTAGGGTTAGCGCAATATCTGCAGTAGCATCTGTTACCGCTCCAGGCGTATTTGTGACAGCTATCCCAGATCTTTTGGCCGCCTCAACATCAATATGGTTGTAGCCAACGCCAAAATTAGCCAAAATTTTACACTTAAACTTNTCTGANCCATAAAAAACTTTATCAGAAAAATCATCCCCAAGNGTCGGAATTATTGCATNATATTCAANCANAGCGGCTCGTACTTCTGCAGCGTTCATTGGTAAATTATTATCGCGTATAGAGACATCAAATCGTACTTGGGCTGCCTCAACGACTTCCAACGGCAATTTACGGCTTATCAAAACACGCATTAAAAAACGCGTCCACCAACTGGTACATCTGTGTCTGGNCCAATCAGGACAACTTCCCCATCAAAATCTGGAACACCTAAGACTAATACCTCAGACATNACTTTACCAATTTGACGGGGTGGAAAATTAACCACAGCCAGAATCTTTTTACCNATCAGGGCAGCGGGTGTGTAATGCGCGGTCAACTGGGCTGATGATTTTTTTTCTCCTAAATCACCACCAAAATCTATCCAAAGCTTGATTGCAGGCTTACGAGCTTCAGGGAAAGGTTCGGCACGGGTCACTACACCCATACGAATATCGACTGCCATAAATTGATCTATAGAAATTTCAGCCATTAGAAAGTTCTTTAGAACGCATAGTGGCTGCCGTCACGGTTTGGGCCATTAAAGATTTAAGACCAGCCCTTTCGTTCATCAAGACCTGTAATGCAGCTTGCGTTGTCCCATTTGGGCTCGTCACATTAATGCGCAGTTGTTCTGCCGTCTCACTCGANTGACTAGCTAATGCGCCAGCGCCCGCAAGCGTAGCGATCGAAAGNTTCATCGCCACCTCACTTGAAAGCCCCTGTTTCTGACCAGCAAGCGCCAATGCCTCAATCATATAAAATAGGTAGGCGGGGCCCGAGCCTGACACCCCCGTTACTGCGTCCATTTGATCTTCATTTTCTAATACAATTGTTTGGCCAACCGCAGACATCAGCCGTTCAGCTTCACCCATATCTTTTTTTGATGACCTGCCATTTCCAATCAGAGCAGTAATACCATGGCCAACAGAAGCTGGAGTGTTAGGCATGGTCCTAACTATCGCGGCGTGGGCGCCTAAGGCATTCTCTAGCGAGGAAAGCGTTGTACCAGCTGCAACGGAGATAAATAATGTTTTGCCTGATCGTAAGCTTTTTAGTTGCGGCAAGGCCGCACCCATTACCTGTGGTTTAACCGCGATCAAAACAATCGCAGGATCTTCCGGAAAATTTACATTCAAATGCGCACCAACAGACGTCNACCACTCACTAGGTTTTGGATCTAAAATCCAAACAGAGCTAGGTTTTAGACCAGTTTTCAGCCAACCAGACAATAGAGCTGAGCCCATTTTTCCACAGCCCAGAATTACAAGGCCACGTTCATTAATGTAATTGGAAATCATAACATAACTCACCAAGTTCTAACACGCGTTACAATTACGCCCGCCCGTAAGCTTCCGCAATTGCAACTTGCATTGCAGACTTCAGACTTTGTTCTCCCCAAGTAACAAGCTGAAATGCAGGGTAGTAACGCTCTGCCGATATTACAGCAGTTGATATCATTGTATCTATCTGATCCAAAGTGGCAATCTGGCCACCTGTTAAAATCAAGCCATACCTAAAAACCATTGATTTTTGGTCAGCCCAATAGGTAAAATTTCCAGCCCAGCAATTATCGTTCACTTCATTTAGTGCTGCATAAAGTTCATTCACACGATGCTGCGGGGGCTGCATATCAAAAGTACAGATTAAACGGAGAGTCTCATCCATATCACTCCAAGCTAGGGTAATCGAATAGGTCCGCCACTGCCCTTCAACTGCCATAGCAATCTGGTCTTCACCAATTCGATCAAATTTCCATTTTTGGGTCGCAGCAATATCCTGTACCATGTCAATTGGATGCAGATCCTCAAAATCAAAAACACTGTCGAATGACGTCATACCAATTCCCTTTCAGGAAATATTTTTAGTAACAGATTTCAACACATATTGTAGTCACCACAATATTTTGTAGCACTGCCAAAAACCATTACCAAGTATGGTGTACCGAACAGAACGATCTGTCCAGTGAATTTTCTGGGGATAAGTCACTTATTTGTTGATAAAATAATTATTTATTTTGTAAAAAGGTCAAACTTAGTGAGTATTCGACTATTTTAAAAAATTACTTCTTTTTCTTCGACCGAGACGCCTCCAGAGCGTCTAATCTAGAGGAGAGGGCTTCATTTTGTTCTCTTGCCTTCTGAGCCATTGCTCGCACTGCCTCAAACTCTTCGCGAGTAACAAAATCTCTATCCGCCAACCAACGGTCTATCAAACCTTTCATGGCTGTTTCAGCTTCTTCCTTTGCACCCTGTGCGACGCCCATTGCATTTGTCATTAAATGGCCAAGGTCGTCCATAATTTTGTTTCTGGTCTGCATAATTTGCCTCCTAAACGACGATTTTACGTCTTACCACCAATATGGGCACTTTAACCAAAAATCTCAAGCTTGACTTAACAGACAGCACTAGAAAGGTAGGATTATGACTTTATTGATTCCATTTCCCGACATTTCACCAGTCATTTTCTCAATTCCCATTCCGGTGTGGACATTCAGCTGGGATGCCCAAAATTACAGTTTAGGTGGGTTTGACTTAGCTATCCACTGGTACGCATTGGCCTACGTATTCGGAATATTGTTTGCAAGTTGGTTAATTCGGCAGACTATTCGTCGTCCCGCACTTTGGCCTCAAAACACACCTGCTCTGACCGAAAAAAATTTAGATGATCTTATGTCCTGGATGGTCATAGGTATTATTGTTGGTGGCAGAATGGGCTATGTATTATTTTACAAACCCCAAATCTATTTAGCAGATCCAATCGCAGCATTGCGTATCTTTGATGGCGGCATGTCCTTTCATGGCGGTTTCCTGGGGGTTATTTTCGCAGGAGTCGCATTTTGTTGGAAGCACCAGATATCCATTCCACGAATGGCTGATATTATTGCAATTTCCGCACCTGCTGGCCTATTATTTGGGCGTTTATCCAATTTTATAAATGGTGAACTTTGGGGCAGAGAAACTAATCTTCCTTGGGGTGTGATTTTTCCCGGAGTTGACGCACAAACCTGTGCTAACGCAATTTCAGGATTTTGTGCCCGTCACCCCTCTCAATTATATGAGGCACTTGGAGAAGGTCTGATATTAGGTTCTGTTTTACTTTATCTTGTTTTTCGAACTCAAGCATTGCGTTTTACTGGTCTCCTAACTGGAATATTTGTTTCATGCTATGGGTTTACACGATTTTTAGTTGAGATCGTAAGACAACCTGATGCACATTTTCAATCTCTAGAAAATCCAATTGGATTTGCAATTCAGTTTGGCAAATTAGGTTTAACAATGGGACAAATTTTATCATTGCCTATGATATTTATAGGGTTGTGGCTTGTCTACAGAGCCCGACTTAAATGACACAACTAACCAACATCTTACTTGCGCGGATCGCAGAAAATGGTCCAATGAACATGGCAGATTACATGGCCGAATGCCTGATGCATCCAAAATATGGTTATTACACAACCCAAAACGCAATTGGGGCTCAAGGAGATTTCATCACGGCTCCAGAAATTAGTCAGATGTTTGGCGAGATGATAGCTTTATCACTCGGGCAGGCATGGCAGGCTCAAGGCAGCCCAAAAGAAGCCATTTTAGTCGAGCTAGGACCGGGAAAAGGCACTCTGATGAATGACCTTAGAAAGGCCTCATCAGCCATTCCAGGCTTTGATAAACTTCCCGTACATTTTGTAGAAATTTCACCGAAAATGCAAAATTTGCAAACTAATCTAATAAAAAATGTGACCCATCATTCAGATCTGGTAAGTTTACCAAACGCGCCAATTTATTTAATTGCAAATGAGTTTTTTGATGCCCTTCCAATACGCCAATTTTACCGAACTAAGATTGCTTGGGAAGAACGATTAGTCGGCGAGAGCTTAAACGGTCTAAATTTTGGACGTTCAGCTCCCCAGCAGTTTGACTTTCTTAGTCAGCGCCTGAAAGACACATCAGTTGATGACATTGTTGAATATTGTCCAACCTTGCCCTCCATTGTAGGACAAATTGCTATCCGCATGCATACATATGGAGGGGCGGCACTCATTTTTGATTATGGAGATTGGAGATCCAAGGGAGATACCTTCCAAGCTCTTAAACATCACAAAATGGTAAACCCACTCACCAATCCAGGNGCATCTGATATCACNGCTCATGTTGATTTTGAGGCNATATCTCAGTCAGCNGGACCGGCTAGCGCATCTCGATTGACNACCCAAGGCGTATTTTTGGANCGCCTGGGCATTACCGAACGTGCAAAAGCTTTAGCNCAAAGACTAACCGGAGCANCTTTAGACACTCATATTGCTGCTCACCGCCGGCTTACACANCCTGAAGAAATGGGGAATTTGTTTAAGGTAATAGCTATCGCGCCCAAAANTAATTTATTGCCATTTGGCGTTGACCAATGAAGAAAGTTCTAATCGGATGACTTTAGCCCCAGTACGTTCAAAACTTTTAAAAAATATACCACATGGGTTTTTTACAAGACAGGGCGGCGTCTCAAGCGGTGTCTACAGCAGCCTAAACTGTGGTAAAGGGTCAGACGATGATCCCAATCACATAATGGAAAACCGCTCCGCAATTTCTAAGTATTTTGGGCACCCAAATATTGAGCCCCAAGCGGTACATCAAATTCACTCCTCAGACGTGCTTATTATAGATAAACCATTATCCAAAAAACAAAGAGCCGATGCGATTGTCACAGCAACTCCNGGTCTTACACTGAGCATTCTTACNGCCGATTGTCAGCCTGTCCTAATGTATGACNGAAAATCAAAAATTATTGGTGCAGCNCATGCAGGTTGGAAGGGCTCNAAATTAGGTATTTTACAAAATACAATTTNAGCTATGGAAACTTTAGGCGCAAAACGTTCAGAAATCTGNGCAGTTATAGGCCCNTGNATTAGCCAAAAAGCCTATGAAGTTGGTCCTGAATTTTATGATGAAATTTGTAAAGATGATCTTGATGCTGCTCGCTTCTTTTTTAAGAACGATAATGGTCGATATCAATTTGATTTACCTGGCTATGGCTTATCAATCTTGCAGAACCAAAANATCAAGGAATGCATGTGGACTGGTAATTGTACTTATTCAGATCCANAAAGCTTTTACTCGTACCGCCGAGCAACACATCAAAAAAAGTCTGATTATGGTAGGTTAATTAATTGTATAAGCCTTTAATTTTATTTCTCACCCTATGCCAATTTAGACAACCGTTCCTCTAATACCTCAAACGGCACACCAGGCTGATCTTTCGCACCACGAATTACCAATGAGGTTTTCACAGAAGCCACATTCTCAGCTGATGTTAGCTCGTCAGTAAGGAACGTTTGAAACGTCGATAGATCTGGAGCCACGCACTTAAGAATAAAATCAACCTCACCATTAAGCATGTGGCATTCCCTGACAAAAGGCCACCTAAGACAAAGAGATTCAAATGCTGAGAGATCNACTTCTGCCTGACTTTGTAAGCCAACCATAGCAAATACCTGCACTTCAAACCCTANTTGCTTCGAATTGATGTCAGCATGATAGCCNCCGATATAACCTGANTCTTCTAAAGTACGGACCCTACGCAAACATGGTGGAGCNGATATTCCCACACGCTTNGCCAATTCAACATTTGTCATTCGGCCATCTGCTTGCAATTCGGCTAATATCATACGATCTATCTCATCCAACCGGTGCATGCCGCTCATATCTCCCAATGTATTTATTAAACATACCAAAATGACCAATGACACGCAATAATATTTCAAATTTAANTAATAATAATNCATGATTTAATTTCATGCATTTGTTTCGAGGTTTAGGCTTTTGCCCAAGNAAATCCATGTATATAGCCATTTATTAATACAAATTCTAGGAATCCTTATGTCGAAAACGCGTCATACCAAAGTTTTAATTATTGGTTCGGGCCCTACGGGATACACTGCAGGTGTTTATGCTAGCCGTGCAATGTTAGAACCAATTTTAGTTCAAGGAATTGAACCCGGTGGACAGCTAACAACTACCACCGAAGTTGAAAACTGGCCGGGTGATACAGAAGTTCAAGGACCCGACCTAATGGTAAGAATGGAAGCGCATGCTAAAGCGATGGGTACCGAGATTATTGGAGATATCATTACCTCTCTTGACCTATCTAAGCGCCCATTTAGAGCGCAGGGAGACAGCGGTACGATGTATACAAGTGACGCAGTTATCTTNGCAACTGGGGCCAGAGCTCGATGGCTAGGGTTACCGAGTGAAGAAAAATTTAAAGGGTTTGGTGTGTCAGCCTGTGCAACCTGTGATGGGTTTTTTTATCGGGGCCAAGAAATAGTAGTAGTTGGTGGGGGCAATACCGCTGTCGAAGAGGCTTTATTCCTCACAAATTTTGCCTCAAAAGTTACCTTAATCCATCGCCGAGATGAACTGCGCGCAGAACAAATANTAATCAACAGACTGAAAAAAAATAATAANATAAAACCAATCTGGTTTAATGAACTTGAGGAGGTTTATGGAACAGACATGCCTCTNGGAGTTGAAGGGGTCAAAGTCAAANANACNAAAACTGGTGAAATCACAGATATCCCCTGTAAGGGNGTATTTGTGGCTATTGGTCATTCTCCAGCCAATGAGCTCGTTAAAGATACCCTTAAAACNCACATGGGAGGATANGTCATAACCAAACCCGATAGNACTGAAACCTCAATCGCTGGGGTCTTTGCAGCNGGAGACTTAACAGACCACAAATATCGCCAAGCCGTAACCAGTGCAGGNATGGGGTGCATGGCCGCACTTGAGGCAGAGCGATGGCTATCTGAACAAGCCGAGTAATATTAGTCCATAGTTTAATTAAAGCCTCCGTTAAATTTATTCTTCATTGCAACCTTGGGGGAAACCTTAAAAAAGTAGTAGCAGAGATTATTTATTTTAATTTAAAAGACCAAAATTTGACAAATTTCGTACCTTACTTGATCATTTTAAAATAAGGAAAAATTTTGCAGAATAATTTAGTACCCATCCAAGACTTATATTTAAGTCCNGAAAAAACGCAAAANATAAAACTANAAGCGTCAAAACTACCTTCTCTNGACCTAACTCCTCGCCAAATCTGCGATCTNGAGTTGCTCCTTAACGGCGGGTTTGCACCTCTCCATGGGTTTTTAAGCCAGTTAGATTACAACAATGTTTTAGAAAATATGCGACTTGCAAATGGCCACCTTTGGCCCATCCCAATTAATCTTGACGTAACGGTGGAGTTTGCAAAAAATATAGAACTCGGAGACGAAGTCGCACTACGCGATCAAGAGGGAGTAATTCTTGCCATCATAAATATTACTGACAAATGGGCACCTGATAAGTCTGATGAAGCCAAAAAGGTTTTTGGGGCTGATGATTTAACTCACCCGGGCGTCAACTATTTACACAATCAGGCGGGACAAATTTATTTAGGTGGACCCTTAATAGGAATTCAGCAACCAACCCACTATGATTTCCGTGAACGGCGAAATACTCCAAATGAATTGAGGACTTATTTTAGTAAAATGGGTTGGCATCGGGTTGTTGCATTCCAAACCCGAAACCCTCTACATCGGGCACATCAAGAGCTTACGTTTCGGGCAGCAAAAGAAGCACAAGCCAATTTGTTAATTCATCCCGTAGTCGGATTGACCAAACCAGGCGACATTGATCATTTTACCCGTGTTCGTTGTTACGAAGCAGTGCTCGATCAGTATCCATCCTCAACCACCTCAATTTCACTGCTTAATCTTGCTATGCGAATGGCCGGCCCACGCGAAGCTGTCTGGCATGGGCTTATACGCGCCAATCACGGGTGCACCCATTTCATCGTTGGGCGTGACCACGCAGGGCCAGGAAAAAACTCTTTTGGAAGTGACTTTTACGGACCGTACGAAGCTCAAGACTTATTTCGCACTCATGAAACAGAAATTGGGGTCAAAATGGTAGATTTTAAACATATGGTTTATGTCCAAGAGCGGGCACAATACGAATCAATCGATGAAGTAGCTAAAGGTTCGACCGTTTTGAATATTTCTGGCACAGAACTTCGTCGTCGACTTGATGAAGGCTTAGAAATTCCAGATTGGTTCAGCTTTCCCCAAGTAGTTGCAGAATTGCGCAAATCACGGCCACCAAGAGCCCAACAAGGCTTCACCGTTTTTTTTACTGGGTTTTCGGGCTCTGGGAAGTCCACAATTGCCAACTCTTTAATGATAAAATTAATGGAGATGGGTGGTCGTCCTGTTACTCTTTTAGATGGCGATATTGTACGCAAGAACTTATCATCTGAATTAGGATTTTCCAAAGAACATAGAGATTTGAATATACGCAGAATAGGATATGTAGCTTCTGAAATCACTAAAAACGGTGGCATAGCCATATGTGCACCAATCGCTCCTTACTCGAGCACCCGTCAAGCCGTTCGTGAAAGCATAGAAACCTTTGGTGCATTCGTGGAAGTCCATGTGGCGACCTCAATAGAGGAATGCGAGCGCCGAGACCGCAAAGGGCTCTACAAACTAGCCAGAGCGGGAAAAATTAAAGAATTCACTGGAATTTCGGATCCTTACGACGTCCCCTTGGATCCCGACTTACGCTTAGAAACAGAGAATGTTGAAGTAGATCATTGTGCTCATCAAGTATTACTAAAACTCGAAAGCATGGGGCTAATTCGAGGGTAGTAGCAACGCTTGTCAAATGAGTGCTAATTTAATGTAAAGTCATTGGAGAGTAGCGGAATTCCCGCGCCAGGTCATATGCTTGGTCTAAATCGCCTATCAGAGCTAATTGCTCTCCTTCAGAATTATGGACCGACCAAAGCCGTTCAAGATCTCCTGTTTGGTCAATGACCTCATCNGGTAAATCATTCTTCTCAATNGGCTTCAGATAAACAATCCGATCCTCTAAAACNCCAAATTGATCTTTCATGCCTTAAACCTCATTAAAAACAANATTTAACCGTATTGTGTATAGTGTAGAACGCTTTCAAGACAGGCACGCAATGCCCTATTTTAATACATGCCCAACAAAACAACTCCTGCTGATTAATTAGCATATAACTTGATCCATTCAAGTGAGGTCTTCTCAAATTACTNAAAAAGGCCTATCAANATGCACATAAGCGNATGAGGTGGCCTATGAAAGTTCCAGGTGAACTTACCCACAACGAAGTACTAGGAATTGAGCTTGAGGTATTGCGTCAGAAACATAGAGATTTAGATNTAGCTATCTCGGTTCTTGCAGAAAAATCCATAGATCATCTTGCAGTTAAGCGCCTAAAAAAAGAAAAACTACAATTGAAAGATCAAATTAGTAGGTTAGAGGATGAACTCACCCCAGATATTATTGCCTAATCTTTCACAATGAGTTAATTGAATCGTTCTGTTGATGTCAGCTATGAGGCTTGAATATGATTTCTGTTGGACTAATCATGGGCAGCCAATCCGATTGGTCAACGATGAAGTATGCCGCTACTATTTTAGANGAATTAGAAATAAAGTTTGAGAAAAAAATTGTATCTGCTCACCGTACACCTGACAGGCTTTGGGAATATGGGAAAACAGCTGCTGAACGTGGCTTGAAAGTTATTATAGCGGGCGCTGGTGGCGCGGCACACCTACCNGGTATGATAGCATCCAAAACCTGCATTCCAGTCATTGGGGTGCCAATACAAACTAAAGCTTTAGCTGGTTTAGACAGCCTATACTCAATACTTCAAATGCCCAAGGGTTATCCAGTAGCGACAATGGCTATTGGAACCTCAGGTGCTTCAAATGCTGGACTGATGGCAGCAAGTATCCTGGGAACACAAGACCATTTAATTTCTAAACGCCTGAATGCCTGGCGGTCTGAATTGTCCGCGTCAATACAAGATGAGCCCTTTGATGAATAGTCCATTACCAGCNGGTTCAACAATTGGTATTTTAGGTGGTGGGCAATTAGGTCGTATGCTCAGTCTTGCAGCAAGCAGACTTGGGCTTTTGACCCATGTATTTGACCCGAGTACTGGATCACCAGCCGCACAGGTGTCTCAACAGGTAACAAACGCTTCATATGACGATGCAGACGCGTTACGTAAATTTGGCCATTCAGTTGATGTAGTTACTTATGAATTTGAAAACATTCCTACAGCTGCATTAGATATCCTTGAGGGCATCAATACAATCTATCCTGATCGCAAAGCTCTTTTCGTTTCTCAGGATCGTTTTTCAGAAAAAACATTCTTGAATGATATAGGGCTTCAAACAGCCCCATTTGTAAACGTAGAAAATTCCAAAGAAGCCTCAGATGCAATTGCTTTGATCGGNACACCATCCATATTGAAAACGAGAAGGATGGGCTACGATGGAAAGGGTCAAAGCAAAGTTAAAGATGCTGCTGAAATACTAACAGCTTGGGGTTCAATGCGCGGCGCCCCCTCNATACTCGAAGGCTTCATAGATTTTACCAAAGAAATTTCAGTAATTGCAGCGAGAGGACCTGACGGAGAAGTTTCCTGCTACGATCCTGGTGAAAATGTTCACCGTAACGGTATTTTGCATACTACTCAGGTTCCTGCCACAATAACTGCGTCACAAAGAATGGATGCAATATTAATAGCCGCTAAAATACTAAATTCACTTGAATATGTTGGTGTTATGGGGGTTGAGCTATTTGACACTTCAAAAGGTTTCTTAGTCAATGAATTCGCACCTAGGGTCCATAATTCAGGCCACTGGACCCAAAACGGATGTGATATTTGTCAATTTGAACAACACATACGTGCAATNTCGGGCTGGCCCCTTGGAGACGGATCNCGGCACAGTGATGTAATAATGGAGAACCTAATTGGAACAGACATAAATCGTGTGCCAGAATTAAGTAAATCTAATACTGCGCTGCATATCTATGGAAAAGTAGATACGCGGCCTGGACGCAAAATGGGCCATTTCAACACAAGAACTTAACGTATTGCAACATAACTACGAAAAACTTTGGACAACAAGGACCAACTNGCATTGCCNAATGTTAAAGTTTTATCAAAACGACCNTGTTTAAGATAGTTCTTTACCTGAGAAATTACTAAAGGATTATTCATCATGAATGTATGAGTAACCGGAAGAACAATATGNTCACTCATGCCTGCTACCTGCGTACTTGATACTGAGACCTTTCCATCATCAGGTCCATTTATTACATTTGAATAAACGGGATTAAAGCTCATACTGCCAGCCACAACCCCTAACGAAAAGGATACGGGTGGCAATGTATTAGGCGTACTATCCTTGTCAGTACTCAATTCTTGTCCAGCAGGACCATTAACCCAGTTAAAACCAAACAGCTTACGAGNAACATCAACAATCTCAGAGCCTTTATTTGGCGGAGCAAGCATAACAACATGGTCTAAATTTTGGAGCTCATTAAAGGCTAAATAAGTCCGAACCATAATGCCACCCAGAGAGTGGGTAACAAAATTTATACGTCGCTTACCNCANGCCCGTATTGCATCTGGTATAGTATCTCTCACCAATTCCTTAATCAATTTTTCACGTGACGGGTAGCCAAGATTCACTACATAGTAACCCTGCATTTTTAAAGTACGTTGCATAATTAAAAAAGATGAGTCACTGCGCGCTAAACCATGTAATAAAATAACGCAATCTTTTGAAAATACTTGGCTAGACCATGAAATCCCTAAGATTATAATTAAAATACGTAGCATGAACCAGTATGGATCCTTTTTGATCATTTCAAAGGTTTTATACCTGGTCTGCGTAATGCAACAAATGTCCCAAAAAAAACGAAAGCTGTGGCGAATGCCAGTTGCCACGTTAATTCTTCCGCTAGAAACAAATAACCAAAACCAGCAGCAATAAGCGGTACCAATAATTGTAATATTGCAGCAGTTGTTGTTCTAAATTTAGGTAAAACCGCATACCAAANAGCGTACCCAATTCCGGAAGTAACTGCGCCNGAAACTACAGCTAACATTGCCCCTTTTGTTTCGAGATCATCTTGCGTGATAAGATATAATATANTTGAAAATGGAGCAGCCCAAAAAAAATTCTGTGCGGTATCTAATAGCGGNTTAGACGAGCTGTGGCCCCTATGAGTATAAAGTCCCCACGCAATCGCTGCTAAAACCATANAGGCCAGCGAGAAAAAATTGAAATTAACGGCACTATTGGGCATTAGCAAAAAACACAAACCCACAAAAGAAATNATGGCTCCAAAAATGCGAGATAAACCTACTTCTTGATTGCTTAAAACCGCAAGGGAAAACATGGTAAGTTGTACTCCACCAAAAAGTACTAAGGCTCCCCAACCAACGTCTAACGAAACATAAGCTAACGAAAAACCAATGGCATAAATAAATAAAGCCGTTGCAGATATTGGATTGAATTTTGGCCACCATAAACCTGAACGAGCCGCGACCAGTAGCCAGAGCAGCAAAGCTCCAGAACATAGGCGCAAAGNAGTAAAAGAAAGTGGCCCAGTACTACCATCTAATAATGCCCACCTATTTATTAANGAATTGCCAGCAAATGCTATAAGAGCAAATGATGTCAGTATAATTAAACGCATGTAAACATAATATAAAAACAACTCTTACTTTTGATGCTATAAATAATAACTGATTATTATAAAAAAAGCCCGCGTATATTAACGCGGGCTTTAGCAATTATTTTAGCATTAGCTCAACTGTTTTACATCATGCCGCCCATGCCGCCCATACCGCCCATATCTGGCATTCCGCCACCGGCAGGCGCACCAGCTTTTTCAGGCTTATCGGCAACCATTGCTTCCGTTGTTATCAACAACCCAGCAATTGACGATGCATCTTCTAATGCAGTCCGCACAACCTTAGCCGGATCAATGACACCGAAGGCAAACAAGTCACCGTACTCTTCGGTTTGAGCATTAAAACCAAATGATGCTTTTTTACTTTCCCGAACTTTTCCTGCTACAACTGCTCCGTCTACACCAGCATTTTCGGCAATTTGACGCAATGGAGCTTCAAGTGCACGAGCGATAATTTTCATGCCTACCGCCTGATCCGGATTCTCAACTTTCAAGTCTTCTAAGACTTTGCAAGCCTGGATCAAAGCAACACCACCGCCAACTACCACACCTTCTTGCACGGCTGCGCGGGTCGCATTCAAAGCATCGTCGACGCGATCTTTCCGCTCTTTCACTTCGACTTCTGTCATACCACCAACACGGATAACTGCAACGCCTCCAGCTAATTTGGCGACACGCTCTTGAAGCTTTTCACGATCATAATCAGAAGTTGTTTCCTCGATTTGACCTCGAATCTGAGCGACGCGTGCTTCAATCTCAGCTTTTTCGCCCAGTCCTTCAACAATCGTTGTTTCATCCTTTGTGATGGAAACCCGTTTTGCTGATCCAAGCATGTCCATTGTAACTGACTCCAGCTTCATTCCCAGATCTTCAGAAATCACTTGACCACCGGTTAAAATTGCAAGGTCTTGCAGCATCGCTTTGCGACGATCACCAAAGCCTGGGGCTTTAACAGCTGCGATTTTCAAACCACCACGTAACTTATTCACAACAAGCGTTGCTAAAGCTTCGCCCTCGATGTCTTCAGCCACAATTAACAAAGGCTTACCTGATTGGATCACCTGCTCCAGCAATGGAACCATCGGCTGAAGAGATGACAGTTTCTTCTCATGCAGCAGAATAATTGCGTCTTCCAATTCAGAAGTCATCTTCTCTGGGTTTGTCACAAAATATGGAGATAAGTACCCACGATCAAATTGCATACCCTCAACGACAACAGTTTCTGTTTCCAGTCCCTTATTCTCTTCAACAGTGATGACACCCTCGTTCCCAACTCGCTGCATCGCATCAGCAATTTGTTGACCAATTTCTGCTTCACCATTAGCTGAAATTGTACCGACCTGCGCAACTTCGGCGCTATCGCTTACCGGGCGAGATGCTTTCTTGATTGATGCTACAACTGCAGAAGTAGCCTTATCGATGCCCCGCTTTAGATCCATCGGGTTCATGCCCGCTGCGACCGACTTCATGCCTTCTTTTACAATAGCTTGGGCTAAAATTGTTGCGGTCGTTGTCCCATCGCCTGCTTCATCATTGGTACGCGATGCAACCTCTTTCACCATCTGCGCGCCCATATTTTCAAACTTATCTTCAAGTTCGATCTCTTTAGCGACAGTAACACCATCTTTGGTGATGCGTGGAGCTCCAAAGGATTTATCCAGAACAACGTTCCGTCCCTTTGGGCCTAAAGTTACTTTTACGGAGTCAGCCAGAATATTCACACCGTTTAGCATACGGTTGCGTGCATCTGTTCCGAAATTGACGTCTTTTGCAGCCATTGTGCAGATCCTCGTCTATAAAATATATGTTACAGTTTACTACCTTAGGTTTACGAAATTATACCCAAGATATCGTTTTCTTTCATGATCAACAGTTCTTTACCGTCTACAGTAACTTCTGTGCCGGACCATTTTCCAAACAGAATTTTGTCACCTTTTTTGACGTCAAGAGCAATACGCTCACCATCATCATCGCGCAATCCTGCACCAACGGAGACGATAACGCCCTCGGCTGGTTTTTCTTTTGCGCTGTCTGGGATGATTAGACCACCCGCAGTTTTTTCGTCGCCTTCAACACGTTCGACAAGAACGCGGTCATGCAGAGGGGTAAATGCCATCTTTGTAGCTCCTAGCTGGCTCAACATTAATTTACAATTGGCACTCTAAAGGTCTGAGTGCCAACGGATGGTAGATAGGTAACCCAACTGACAGTGTCAACGGCTCTGCAAAAAAAAAATGAATTTTTTTTTATATTTTTAAAAAATTTATTTTATTAAATGAGACCAATTGGTTAACTCTTTCTTTCCAGTCGGATTAAGTACATAAACACCAGTTTTCACCTTATCAAACCAACCGTAGACATTATTTCGCATGAGCGAAGTAGCAAGGCCCACCCCAGTTTCTTTTGCAACAACTGCCCCTTGACTAGCTCCCGACCTGGCTAGAAAAGCTGCACATTGTACGGCATCTTGACGATAGCCTGTTACCAATCCACGCCTAGTCGCGCCGCCTACATTTGGATCTCCTTCCAGTCGATCAAACAATTTATTAATTTGTTTAGATTTTTTTGCTGATTTTTTTGGTTTGTAGTGCCCAGGGATACAATGCATCTCAACGAATTGATCACGTACTCTAACNGTCAACAGGCCCAAACCCAAACGTCGACATAAATTTATATTTAATTTGAGACGTTTGTATGCTGATCTCCCTTCTGGTTTTGGAACCGCAATGTAGACATCATCAGCCAATTTCAAGCGTTCAATCGCCTGATGAAAAAGGGTTAAAGAAAAACCTAATTTTAGCTCAACCATAATCGCTGGTTCCACACCACGAACAGCCATTATGTCCACAGCNCCAACCTCGCCTTTTACAACGTATCCTAAATCTTGGAAAAAACATTTAACCGGAACGTAAAGATCAACTTCTTTCATGGATCTTCGTTTGCATAAATTTAACGGAACGTCCACTTTTGCCTAGGTGACATAAAAGTTTTTGCTGCATATAAGGACCATAAAATTATCATTTGAGGTTTNTTCCATGATTAAAGTATTTGGCCATAAAGCCCCAGACACAGATAGTACCGGAAGTGCNATTATTTGGGCTTGGTATCTNAATAAATTGATGAACCAGCCTGCGGAAGCAGTTTTACTTGGTAANCCTAACACAGAAGCAAAGTTTGTTCTGGACCATTGGGGTTTTGNAGAACCTCNAATTATTGTGGACGTGGAAGATGGTGAGCCAGTANTTATTGTNGATACTAATAATCCAGAAGAATTACCGCAGAATATTAAGAACGCCGACATTCTCTCTATAATCGATCACCACAAGTTAGTGGGAGGAATTGAAACNCGTGGACCAATAAGCATNACAATNANGCCATTAGCCTGCACCGCGTCNATCATGCACAATTTGATGGATGGAAATAAAANAGAAATACCAGATGAAATCAAAGGTCTAATGTTATCGTGCATTCTGTCAGATACGCTAGAATTCCGCAGCCCGACTACCACGCAAGAAGATCGTNATTTAGCTGAAAACCTGAGTAAAGAATTAGGTATTTCAATCCCAGACTACGCAGCNNAAATGTTTGCTGCNAANTCGGACATATCATCATTTTCAAACAAAGACCTACTACGCATGGACAGTAAAAAATATTCAGTTGAAGGCACTAAATTCAGAATTTCAGTCCTGGAAACTACGTGTCCCCAAACCGTAATGAACCGTAAAGCAGAACTTATGCAATGCATGCCTCAAATTGCAAAACAAGATGGCGTAGATGAAGTGCTCCTTTTTATCGTGGACATCTTAAAAAAGGAAGCAACTCTGCTCGTTCCAAATAAACTTACAAAATTAGTCGCCGAAAAGTCTTTTGGAGTCCCTGTCAAAGGCGATACAGTTAAACTTGAGGGCATCATGAGCCGAAAAAAGCAAATCATTCCTCAACTTAAATTATAACCATCACACAAAGAGTACTCAGTGACCAAAATCATAAATTCACTTGTCGAGATTGCTGATCGTTACGATGCTTTATTCTGTGATCTTTGGGGCTGCGTGCATGATGGGTTGATACCTTTTCCTGAAGCTTTGAACGCCATGCAGTCTTTCAAAGCTAAAGGTGGTAGGGTGATTTTAGTGACTAATGCACCACGGCCACATTCCGATGTTCGCAAACAGCTCAATAATATTGGGGTAAAAGAAGATATTTATGATGGGATAGCGACATCTGGTGATAGTGCACGTATGGCACTGTTCACTGGTGCATTGGGCAAGAGTGTTTACTTTATAGGCCAGCCACATGATCAATCTTTTTTTAATCCAATGAATGTTGTTTTGGATCCAATAAAGATAATACAAGTATCCATTGAAGAAGCCGATGGGATAGTCTGTTGTGGACCGTTTAACCCTCTTAAAGATTTGAACGAACTGCGGCCACTCCTTTTAAAGGCCCAAAAAAAAGGGCTGAAGCTACTGTGTGCTAACCCTGATATTGTAGTTGATCGCGGTGAGACACGCGAGTGGTGTGCCGGCGGCGTAGCTGCGCTTTATGAAGAAATAGGTGGCGAAAGTATTTATTTCGGAAAACCCCACCCACCAATCTATGACTTGGCCCGTCGTAGACTTGAGGCACTTGGGGAAAATATTGCCAACCATCGAATATTGTGTGTTGGAGACGGTGTTTTAACTGACATTGCAGGTGCCTCTGCCGAAAGTTTTGATTCGCTTTTTGTCACTGGTGGTTTGGCCGCAAGCGTAACTAAAACTGACGATCATCCAAATCCAGAAGCTTTAAGAGCATATTTACAGGATGAAATAGCCAAGCCAACTTATTCAATAGGAAAACTACGTTAACCACTCTTGATGTTTGCAGCCATAANATAATAAAATTGCGTAGTTTTCGGCCATGATATACAATTGTTACCTTTAGGTTAAAGATGTTAGATAATATGCTCCGCGGTACCATTTGTATAGAAGACATTGAAATTGGCATGGTACGAAGCCTNCGAAAAACTGTCACAGACCGTGATATAAAAATGTTTGCTGAAATCTCTACTGATTANAATCCAGTACATCTTGATGAAGACTATGCAAATGAAACAATTTTTGGNGGGCGTGTAGCGCACGGAATGCTTACTGCAGGCTTAATCTCAGCAGTTATCGGCGAGCAGTTACCAGGGCATGGTACTGTTTATCTTGGTCAAACTCTCAAATTTTTNGGGCCCGTGAGGCCTGGCGATGAGGTAACAGCACAGGTTGAGGTAATAGATATTGATCTTGGCCGACGTCGAGTTCAATTAGACACATGTTGCATTGTTGAAAAAAATAAAATCCTGGTGGGTGAAGCCACTGTCTTGGCTCCCTCACGGAAGTTTGATTAAAACCCAAAAAAATCTTATACAGGACACTCCTTGCTCTCATGAATTCATCACGGTAGGGAAAATCCATGAGACGTTTTCGTACATACAATATTCCCAAAAACGCTCGTGGCGCTGCTGTAGCCATTGGTAATTTTGACGGTGTCCATTTAGGTCATCAAGCTATTATAGATATAGCTCGTGTACAGGCTCAAAAAATTAGTGCGCCCCTAGGTATTTTGACCTTTGAGCCACATCCTCGAAGTTTCTTCTCAAAAAAACTTGATAAGGACTTTCCATCATTTCGACTGATGAATGCCAATGCTCGTTTTCATAGGTTAGAAAAGCTTGGTGTTGATTTGTTACTCGAAATACCATTTAATCAAGCTCTTTGCGAACTTAGCGATTGGGAGTTTTCTAAGAAAATTTTAAATGAGTCTTTTGGGCTATCACATGTTGTGGTCGGATCTGACTTTTGCTTTGGAAAGGATAGGGGAGGTACCGCACGGAGCCTCGAAAATCACGCCGCAAAGCTTGGGTTTGGCCTAACAATTGCTAAGATGAAGAATCATGGAAATAAAGTAATAAGCTCCACAAATATTCGGCAAGCTCTGACTGAAGCAAACCCCCAAAAAGCAGCGGCTATGTTGGGACATTGGCACAGAATTGAAGCTACAGTAGAACATGGCGAGAAACGTGGACGTGAACTGGGTTTTCCTACAGTAAATATTACAATAGATGGACTTCAACCTCCAGCTTTTGGAGTTTATGCCGTTCTCATTGATGTACTAACAGGTCCTCATACAGGTAGTTATTACGGTGTCACCTCAATTGGTGTCCGTCCGATGTTTGGCAAAAACAAGCCCAATTGTGAAACATTTATATTTGACTTTAATGGGGATCTCTACGGTGAAACAGTCTCAGTGGGTCTAGTAGAATACCTGAGAAACGAAAAAACTTTTAAAAGTGTTGATGCCCTAATAACCCAAATGGATGCAGACAGCATTAGTGCTCAAAAAATTCTGGAAAAGCTGTGAAAAAAACTAGTGCGACCAAGACCATGCGTCCAAAATTCTGGGAAAACATCACTCTTACGAAAATGACAACTGAAGAGTGGGAAGCTCTCTGTGACGGCTGTGGGCGTTGCTGTTTGAACAAATTGGAAGATCCAGACACAGGACAAGTATTATTAACCAAAGTTTCCTGCCGTTTGCTTGATAACGAAACATGTCGTTGTACACAGTACGATATTAGACATCACTTCGTGCCAGAATGTATTCGTATGACAGCGGAAACAATACCAATTCATGCTTATTGGTTGCCAGATACCTGTGCATATAAGCTATTGTATCAAGGCAAAAAACTACCCGATTGGCATCCATTAAAAACAGAAACAAAACAGTCAGTTCATGACGCAGGCATATCTGTCCAAGGTTGGAGCATACCAGAATTTGAAGTTGCGGAAGAAGACTGGGAAGACCACGTTATTGAAAGCTGAACTATGAAATTTGTATCTGACAATACCGGGCCTGTGCATCCAAAAATAATGGAGGCGTTGTTGAATGCCAATACTGGGTATGCCTTGCCTTATGGAAAGGATCATCTAACCCAAAAAGCTTCACAAAATATATGCAACTTATTCGAATCCCCAGATGCAGCTGTATTTTTGCTACCAACTGGAACAGCAGCTAACTCTTTAGCCCTTGCGACATTAGCACAGCCATGGGAAACTATTTTTTGTCACCCTTTAGCACATATAAACAAAGACGAATGTAATGCACCTGAGTTTTATTCTGGTGGCGCCAAACTAAGCCTAGTATCGGGACCAAATGCAAAGATTACTGCAAATAATTTGCGTAACATAATTCTAGACGAGGGGAACCGTGGAGCGCATGGACCTCAGCGCGGCCCGATATCAATTACGCAGATTACTGAACGTGGGACCGTTTACAGCCTTGAAGAAATCCAAAATATTGCAACGGTGTCCAAAGATTTTGGCTTACCGTTACATATGGATGGAGCGAGGTTTGCAAATGCATTGGAAACTCTGGGATGTTCGGCAGCTGAGATGACATGGAAATCTGGTGTAGACGCAGTAACGTTTGGCGGCACAAAGAATGGTTTGCTAGCGGTTGAAGCTGTGATTTTCTTCGATGCGAAATACGCCTGGGAATTTGAATTGCGTCGAAAACGTGGTGCACACCTTTTTTCAAAACATCGGTTTTTAGCCGCGCAGATGCACTCCTATCTAGAGGATGATTTGTGGAGAGATCTAGCTAAAAAATCAAATGTAGCCTGCTCTAGATTAATAAAAGGCCTAAAAAAGATTTTAGAGGTCAAATTTGATTACGAACCAACAGCAAACATCATATTTGCCAGCTGGACCCGAGGGAGCCATCAGCGGTTGCAAAAAAAAGGCGCTCAGTATTACATTNTGGCAGGCGATTTNACATCTGGCTGTAAAAATGAGATGTTACCAGCNCGGTTGGTAACAGATTGGTCAACAACCAAAGAAGATGTAGATAATTTTTTAGATATTCTAAGTNAATAAGCNTCANGAAAGACAGCTTAANCCAAGATCATAAAATATTTTAAAGNTGAAACAATTTTGACTTTGAAACTGACTAGTTCCAGCAACACGAGCTTAATTTCGNGTTGAATGACTACTTATTTACTTGTGACCCAATTCTTATGAAATTTTAAATAATGCTTAATCCAAGTGATGCAGGTTCTTAATTCTCCGATACATATCTAGATCAGTTGCAGTTAGTTCACACGTAAACGAGCTAAACANCAAAATNTGCAAAAAAAGTTATGTAAATTGGTCANAAATTTTANCTTTTTTCTGCATCCGACCTGTGCCAAGTGGCAACCTCATGCTAAAGGATACGCACGCTTCGCGACTCAGGCTGGCGTTTTTATGCAGGGGATTGCGGGNATGGCTGCTGTTGACGAACCTAAATTAATTTCAGGCAACTCAAATCTTACTTTAGCAAAATCGGTCGCTAGGCGCATGTCATTACATCGAGGCGTAAATGTTGGATTAGTCGATGCAAGAGTAGAACGTTTCAACGATGGTGAAATCTTTGTAGAAGTTTATGAAAATGTTCGTGACGAGGATATGTTCATAATTCAACCAACGTCTCGGCCCGCCAATGATGCCTTAATGGAACTATTGATTATAGCTGATGCGCTTAAACGATCGTCAGCCAGCCGTATNACGGCGGTGATACCGTATTTTGGATATGCTCGTCAGGATCGACGCAGTAAAGCACGAACACCTATNACAGCTAAGCTCGTAGCAAATATGCTTGAAGAAGCNGGNATAGAGAGAATTCTCACCCTCGATCTTCATGCTACGCAGATNCAAGGATTTTTTGATATTCCAGTAGATAATCTTTATGCATCTCCTGTTTTTGCATTAGACGTGAAACATAATTTCAAAGATCAAATTGAAAACGTTACCGTCGTGTCACCTGACGTCGGAGGGGTGGCGCGAGCTCGCGATCTAGCACAGCGTATTNGCGCNCCNTTGTCGATAGTTGANAAACGCCGCGAAAAGCCCGGTGAGATTGCAGAAATGACNGTAATTGGGGATGTTGAGGGGCGTAGTTGCCTAATTGTAGACGATATTGTAGATACTGCTGGCACTCTCTGTAAGGCAGCAGACGTACTACTTGAGAATGGAGCGAAAGAGGTTCACTCGTATATAACCCATGGTGTTTTGTCTGGCCCAGCTGTAGAACGGATAGCCAAATCATCAATGAAAAATCTCGTAATAACAGATACAATCGAGGCTACTGACGCCGTCAGAAATGCAGCGAATATTCGAATTGTACCCACCGCCCCCATGTTTGCTCAAGCAATTCTAAATACCTGGAATGGAACTTCTATCTCTTCCTTGTTTTCCACTGAGACACTTTCTGCCATCTATGATGGAATTTACGACTGTGGCTAAAGCAGCTTAGCACTTATTAACATTGTGCTTCACCAACATTACTCAAGACATAAATTTGGGAAATTATATAATTGGGCGATAAAATAAGATCAGCTAAAAGATNACTTAGTCTTAAGGTTAATTTTAGTTCAAGCCAAGCGTTATTGATAATTCTAAAGCTTCAGCATGAGTTTTGGTAGCTGCGTCCNTCTCNGCTTCGACGGCTGAATTTAAAGACTCTTTGGTACCGTTTAGAAGAAGGTCCATGTCGTCCTGCGTAAAATTAGACTTTTCAGACGCACTCTCTGCGAGGACGGTTACACTGTCCNGTGTGATTTGAGCAAATCCACCTGTGACCACATATTCGGTCACACCATCAGCTCTNGTAACTGATAAAATNCCAGGCCGAAGTGTGGTCAGGATAGGGGCATGATTTAGCATAGCTGTCATATCACCCTCTGAACCCGGTATATGAATGTTTGTGACCTTGAAAGAAGCCACACTTCGTTCTGGACTGACCAATTCAAAATTCATATTATCTGACATTAAGCCGCTTCCGCCGCCATACGTTCTGCTTTCGCAATAACTTCATCAATGTCACCAACCATATAGAACGCTCCTTCNGGTAAATGATCATATTCTCCNGCNACCACCGCCTTAAAAGATTCAATAGTCTTTTCAAGTGGCACTTGGACGCCATCAGAGCCTGTGAAAACCTTCGCGACGTCAAAAGGCTGTGATAAAAAGCGTTCTAATTTTCGAGCGCGGGCTACAGCCACTTTATCATCTTCAGACAGCTCATCCATTCCCAAAATTGCAATGATATCTTGTAAAGATTTATATCGTTGCAAAACTTGTTGCACGTCCGTAGCTACTTTATAGTGCTCATCACCAATAATTAGAGGGTCTAGCAAACGTGAAGTAGATCCTAACGGGTCAACCGCGGGATAAATACCCTTTTCAGATATAGAACGATCCAAAACTGTGGTAGCATCGAGGTGCGCAAAAGAAGTGGCAGGTGCAGGGTCAGTTAAATCATCCGCAGGAACATAAACTGCCTGTACAGACGTAATTGATCCAGATTTAGTTGACGTAATACGCTCTTGCATAGTCCCCATATCAGTTGCCAAAGTTGGCTGGTATCCCACCGCNGANGGAATACGCCCCAAGAGAGCCGATACNTCTGATCCTGCCTGNGTAAACCGAAAAATNTTATCCACAAANAACAACACATCNGAACCTGTATCNTCTCTAAATTGTTCNGCCAAAGTTAAACCAGTCAAAGCAATTCGCATGCGCGCGCCNGGAGGTTCGTTCATTTGNCCATAAACTAATGAAATTTTGGATTTTTCCAANTCATCAGGCACTATAACCCCNCCCTCAATCATTTCATGATAAAGATCGTTACCTTCCCTTGTCCGCTCACCAACACCAGCAAAAACAGAAACACCTGAATGTACTTTTGCAATGTTGTTTATTAATTCCATAATTAGCACAGTCTTACCGACGCCTGCGCCACCAAACAAACCAATTTTTCCACCCTTGGTATACGGAGCAAGCAGGTCAATAACCTTAATCCCTGTTACTAAAATTTCAGANTCAGTCGATTGTTCTGAAAAGGCNGGCGCATCCTGATGAATTCCNCGTAATTCCGTTTTGCCCAAAGGCNTTCCTTCATCAACAGGCTCACCAACTACATTGAGGATACGGCCCAAGGTAGCTTTCCCTACTGGCACTGTTATTGGTCCTCCGGTATCGGAAACAGCTTGGCCACGAACTAAACCCTCTGTGGCATCCATAGCAATAGTTCGAACTGTATTTTCACCTAAGTGCTGTGCCACCTCCAGTACCAGCTTCTTGCCATTGTTGTCAGCAGTTAAAGAGTTCAAAATTTGTGGTAGNTCACCATCAAACTGAACGTCAACAACGGCGCCGATCACCTGTGTGATTTTACCATTTACATTAGCCATGTTGTCTCTCCGGATTTTTAGAGCGCCTCTGCGCCCGAAATNATTTCAATAAGTTCGTTGGTAATCTTNGCCTGACGAGATCTATTATATTGTATAGTTAATTTGTCGATCATTTCACCGGCATTACGGGTAGCATTATCCATTGCAGACATTCTAGCGCCTTGTTCAGACGCCGCATTTTCTAGCAANGCTGTGAAGATTTGAGTNGCAACCGCCCGTGGCAATAAATCAGCCAAAATACCTTCTTCACTAGGTTCATAATCATACACCGTANTCTCATCAAAGGTACTATCAAATTTCGCTGGAATAATTTGNAATTCAGTAGGCACCTGGTTGATAATACTTGCAAATTCTGAAAAATAGATTTTTGCAATGTCAAATTCATTCAAATTGAATCTACGCAGAATATTCTCACAAATCGCTTGTGCATTCGAATAAACAACTCGTTTAACATCAGATAAATCTATGTGATCTACCAAAACGTCTCCAAATTCTCGCTTCAAAGATTCACGGCCCTTCTTTCCAACCGTTATTATTTTGACTTTTTTACCCTCTGACAACAATTTTTTTGCTTCAGCACGTGCAAGCTTAACAATATTGGAATTGAAACCACCACATAAGCCCCGTTCTGCTGTCATAACTATTAGAAGCTGAATACTATCAGATCCAGTACCAATCAAAAGTTTGGGGCCGCTCTCAGACTCGCTTACCGAGGAAGCCAAACCTGTCATCACTGCATTAAACTGTTCNGCGTATGGACGGCCAGCCTGCGCCGCATCTTGTGCACGCCGCAACTTTGCGGAAGCCACCATCTGCATGGCCTTTGTAATCTTACGGGTCGATTTGACCGACGCAATCCTATTTTTTAAGTCACTAAGGTTAGGCATTTGCCAGGATCCTTACGCAAAATCTGACGAAAAATCATCCAGAACTGATTTAATTTGATCCTCAGCATCACCTTTGATTTTTGGATCATCCTTGGTTATCATTCCCAAAACCTCAGAAGCCTTTCCTCGAAGATGTGCCAATAGGCCCGCTTCAAAACGGCTTACATCAGCTACTNCAATTTTGTCCAGATAACCTTTTGTGCCAGCATAGATTATGCAAACAATCTCAGCGTTTGTCATCGGGGAGTACTGGGGCTGCTTCATGAGTTCAGTCAACCGTTCTCCACGCGCCAACAANCGCTGAGTTGCTGTATCTAAATCTGATCCAAACTGAGCGAAAGCCGCCATCTCTCGATATTGTGCCAGTTCCAACTTCACTGGGCCCGCCACAGATTTCATCGCATTTGTTTGGGCCGATGAACCAACTCTAGAAACTGATAATCCAGTATTTACTGCTGGCCGAATACCTTGGTAAAATAGCTCGGTTTCTAAAAAGATTTGACCATCAGTGATTGAAATCACGTTAGTTGGTATAAACGCTGATACGTCCCCACCTTGCGTCTCAATTATAGGCAGAGCNGTCAGTGAACCAGAGCCATTATCCTCGTTCAGNTTTGACGATCTNTCTAACANACGAGAGTGCANATAAAATACATCTCCTGGNTAAGCCTCNCGGCCTGGTGGNCGNCGTAGAAGTAAAGACATTTGCCGGTATGATACGGCTTGCTTTGACANATCATCATAAATTATGAGAGCNTGCTTGCCATTATCACGAAAGTATTCGGCCATCGAGGTCGCTGCATAGGGAGCCAAAAACTGCATTGGGGCCGGGTCAGAGGCTGTAGCTGCTACGATAATTGAATATTCAATCGCGCCAGTTTCTTCTAGCTTTTTTACAAGTTGAGCAACTGTTGACCGTTTTTGACCAATAGCCACATATACACAGTATAACTTGCCAGTTTCGTCCTCAGCAGCGTCGTTGTAAGATTTCTGGTTCAGGATTGTATCGAGGGCTACCGCTGTTTTGCCAGTCTGCCGATCTCCAATAATTAATTCTCGTTGACCTCGGCCAATCGGGATCATAGCGTCAACAGATTTCAAACCGGTAGCCATGGGTTCATGTACCGACTTCCGAGGAATTATACCTGGAGCCTTAACATCAGCTTGACTTCGCATTTTAGCCTTAATTGGTCCCTTCCCATCTAAAGGATTTCCAAGGCCATCAACTACCCGCCCGAGCAACTCTGGTCCAATTGGTACGTCAACGATCGAATTAGTTCTTTTGACGGTATCGCCCTCTGTAATATCGCGATCAGAACCAAAAATTACAACACCGACGTTGTCGGCTTCCAAATTCANTGCCATACCCTGAATGCCACCGGGGAACTCAACCATTTCACCAGCTTGAACATTGTCCAGCCCGTAAACTCGCGCGATACCGTCCCCNACAGAGAGTACACGCCCNACTTCGGAAACCTCAGCTTCTTGGCCGAAATTCTTGATTTGGTCTTTTAGTATAGCAGAAATCTCTGCAGCTTCGATCGCCATTTATCCGACCTCTTTCATTTTGTTCTGAAGTGCATTTAGCTTAGAAATTATTGATGTATCAATCATTTTAGANCCAACCTTAACNACTAGGCCACCAATTATAGTTTTATCTACTGTTACTTTTATTTCAACATCCATACCCAATTTTGATTTAATGGCCTGACTTAATTTTTCAATCTGCGATTTACTTAGCGCACGTGCTGAAAAGGCTTCCGCTACGGCTTGCCCTTTTTCCTGCGCTACGCGTTCCCGCAACGCAATCAATAGGTTTGGCAGAACAAACAAGCGACGTTTCTTTGCCATTAGAGCAAGTGCATTTACCATGTTAGGTTGCAATTTCATCAATCGAGAAATTGAAGAAATTGCATTCTCTACCTGATCACGGGTATATAACGGAGAGNTTACTAGAGAACGAAGATCCGCACTCAGTTTAAGCGCCATATCTAGGTCATTCACATCCGATTCTAAGTCTTTGATTTTTTTGTCTGCTCGCGCAAGTTCAAAGATCGCAGTAGCATAGCGGCTAGCAATACCTGAAGCTATTGACACTGGTTCGGACAAAAACAATCCTCCAACTTGGTTCAAATGAAAATAACATGGAAGTCAAATTCGGCTGCGGTGTAGCAGAGCGTTTAATGTCCTGCAATGCCCTGTACAAGCAATTTTTTATTCGTAAATTTAAGAAAAAAAGGATCACAACTCAATGGCGGGATATGTGGCGACTTAACTAACCAAAAAATAACCGAATCCTTATCCTCAACTAGAATTTAAGATTCGTTAGGAATAGGGTCATTTGCTTTAATCCCTTCAAGCATACCTAAAGGACGTGAAATAATTTGACCTAATCCTGGCCGTCGGGGCCTTGGCACTTGTTTGCTGACCTCCAGAATTAAGACGCCACCACCCCACCAGGTCGGAATGTACTCGCCAATTCTTTCAATTGGCTGAGCCAGTCGTTGCCAAAAACGATTATCCCACGGAGGTTGATACAAACTAGTTACCTGTCTCATTGGTAAAAACCCCTGCCATTTAAGTCCAGACTCGAGCTGCCCGGCTGTGTAAGGACGGGCAAATGAAAAAGGTGTGCCATCACGCCGGGACCACAAACTTGCTCGATTGGGTACAATAAAAATTGCACGGCCATCTGACTCTAAAACCCGATAACATTCCTCGAGTAAAGCCGACGAATGCTCGGAAGTATCCAACCCATGCAAAATTAATAACCTGTCTACTGATCCAGTTTCTATCGGCCAAAGGGTTTCTTCACAAAGCACTGATTGATTAGGTGACCCCACAGGCCAGTGCATTACGCCCTGACGTGCTGGCATTAACGCCATGACCCGTCCTGCAGTTTTAGTAAAAGGCCCTAAGACTGGGGCGGCAAAACCATAACCCACTACTGTTTGTCTTTTAACGTTTGGCCACAAGCGAACGACTTGATTTCTCAAGGTACGCTGAACAGAGCGCCCAATTGGCGTCTCATAATAAAACTTCCGCAAATCCCGCACATCGATATGCATTGCAGATTAACTTTCTTGGGCTACAATATTGTTTAATTGTTTAGCAGAAAGGAACACAAAATGGCAAATCATGCAGTCACAACCCATACCATTCCTTGCTTATCAGACAACTATGCTTTTCTTGTTCATGATNATAAGACTGGTACAGCAGCTATAGTTGATGTTCCTGAGGCAAAACCTTTATTAGCTAAGATTGAAGAATTAGATGTAGTAGTTACTGAAATATTTCTTACGCACCATCATCAAGACCATATCGATGGATTAGAACATTTNAAAAAACANTTATTAGACAGACAAGACAAANTCACTGTGATTGGAGCCAAAGCCGACGCTCATCGTTTACCTGAATTAGACACAGCAGTAGTTCCAAATCAAAATATCAAAATATGTGGAATGGAAGCAAAAATACTTGATGTTTCGGGTCATACTATNGGACACATTGCCCTACATTTACCCGAAATTGATGCTCTATTTTCTGGTGACAGCTTAATGGCAATGGGTTGTGGACGACTTTTTGAGGGTTCAGCAACCCAGATGTGGCAAAGTCTCAGGCAACTTCGTCNTTTGCCAGATAGTACAAATATTTATTCCGGCCATGAATACACAGAAGCCAACATGAAATTTGCGGAATCATTGGGGGATCGAAACAATGCATGTTTTTCTCGCGCTCAAGAGATCAAAACTAAAAGAGCGGTAGGGATTCCAACAGTGCCAAGCAATTTGGGTATAGAGAAAAGAACAAATCCGTTTTTGCGGCCAGATAATACAGCGTTACAGGCAGCAATAGGAATGTCCGGTGAAAGTTCAGTAAACGTATTTACTGAAATTCGTAAAAGAAAAGACAATTTTTAGCTATTTTTTGAACCTGTAATGCAAATAATATAGTTTTTAGCACAAAAAATGCATATTACCCCTTGAAGGTTGGANAAGAAAACCGAAGTCTATGTAGTAATGGTCAAGTAATACCNACTAAAAACAGGAGCACCAAGTGCCATCATTTTCATCAACTCTCGAAAATGCCATACATGAAGCATTGGCAGCAGCTAATGCCCGAAAGCATGAACTTGCTACGTTAGAACATTTGTTGCTTGCTCTTCTGGACGAACCAGATGCCTCAAAGGTAATGCGAGCATGCTCGGTAGACCTTAAATCATTGAGGAAAAAAGTGGTAGACTTCATAGAAGATGAGCTGACCTCGCTTACTACAGATATCGAGGGTTCAGAAGCTGTACCTACTGCTGCGTTCCAACGAGTCGTACAACGAGCAGCTATACACGTACAGTCTTCAGGAAGAACGGAAGTAACTGGAGCAAATGTTTTAGTTGCNATATTTGCGGAACGCGAAAGCAACGCCGCATTCTTCCTACAGGAACAGGATATGACCCGCTATGATGCAGTAAACTTTATAGCACATGGGGTTGCTAAGGATCCAGATTTTGTTGAAAGTCGTCCCGTTATTGGAACAGAAGATGACGAAGAGACCTTGTCAGGTGAAGGGTCAGGGTCAGAATCAGAAGAAAAAGAAAGCGCACTCGCAAAATATTGTGTTGATTTGAATGCAAAAGCAGCTCAAGGAGACGTGGATCCGNTAATAGGTCGCGACCATGAAGTTGAGCGCTGCATTCAGGTCCTTTGCCGAAGGCGTAAAAATAATCCATTGTTGGTTGGTGACCCCGGAGTGGGCAAGACCGCCATAGCGGAAGGACTGGCTCGAAAAATTATTCAGTCTAAAACGCCGAATGTACTACTACAAACCACCATCTATGCCCTAGACATGGGCGCTCTTTTGGCTGGCACTCGCTATCGTGGCGATTTTGAGGAGCGCTTGAAAGCAGTCATGACGGAAATGGAAGATCATGATGATGCCGTGTTGTTCATTGATGAAATTCATACTGTTATCGGTGCCGGAGCGACTTCCGGCGGCGCAATGGACGCTTCTAATTTACTTAAACCAGCTTTACAGGGCGGGAAACTGCGTTGTATGGGTTCAACAACCTACAAAGAATTTCGCCAACACTTTGAAAAAGACAGGGCNTTAGCAAGGCGTTTCCAAAAAATTGATNTTACAGAGCCGTCCGTTGAAGACAGCATAAAAATTTTAAAGGGTCTNAAATCTTATTTCGAAGATCATCACGATATAAAATACACCTCTGACGCAATTAAAATCGCTGTAGAGCTCGCCGCACGCTACATCAATGATCGCAAACTGCCAGATAAAGCCATCGATGTAATTGATGAAGCTGGAGCAGCTCAGCATCTATTGAATGAAAATAAGCGACGTAAGACAATTGGGGTCAAAGAGATAGAAGCTGTAGTAGCCAAAATTGCAAGAATTCCAGCAAAATCAGTTTCAAAAGATGACGCGGAAATCCTGCGTGACTTAGAAGCAGGTCTGAAACGAGTAGTGTTTGGACAAGATGCCGCCATTGAAGCAGTCGCTTCAGCCATCAAGTTATCGAGAGCTGGACTTCGAGAACCAGAGAAGCCCATTGGAAACTATCTTTTTGCCGGACCAACCGGTGTAGGCAAAACTGAAGTTGCTAAACAACTGGCCGATAGTCTGGGTGTAGAGCTGATACGTTTTGACATGTCTGAGTACATGGAAAAACACGCCATTAGTCGGTTGATTGGAGCACCTCCAGGCTACGTGGGTTTTGACCAAGGGGGAATGCTGACAGATGGTATAGACCAAAACCCGCACTGCGTACTTCTGTTGGACGAAATTGAAAAAGCACATCCCGATGTTTTTAACATATTATTACAGGTCATGGATCACGGTAAACTGACCGATCATAATGGCAGAACAACAGATTTTCGTAACGTAGTGCTGATCATGACTTCAAATGCTGGAGCTTCAGAGATGTCAAAAGCTGCGATTGGTTTCGGCAGAGATCGCCGGGAGGGCGAAGATACCGCTGCCATAGAACGCACATTTAGCCCTGAATTCCGTAACCGTTTGGATGCTGTTGTAAGTTTTGCGCCACTTGATCGAGACGTGATAGCGCAAGTAGTTGAAAAATTTGTTCTTCAACTAGAAGCTCAGTTAATGGATCGAAATGTAACTATTGAAATTACCAAAGCAGCGGCTGATTGGCTCGGAGACAAAGGCTATGACGATAAGATGGGTGCCAGGCCACTCGCGCGGGTGATACAAGAGCATATTAAAAAACCTCTTGCGGAAGAACTGTTATTTGGAAAGTTAGCGAAAGGTGGGATAGTAAAAGTAGCAGTCAAGTCAAACAAATTGGATCTTCAGATAGAGGAGCCCAAAAAGCCATTGATCACAGACAAGGGTGGGAATCCGAGGCTAATAACTGCAAAGTAAGCGCAGATTATTAATTAGCTATAATAAATGCCAAAAAAATTATGCCGCTATAAATAGTGTATATCTATAACGTGATAAGGTCGATTACTTCCCTGTCAATTTTAATTCTATCCTACGATTTTGCGCACGTGCAGCGCTTGTATTCTCTCTATTTAAAGGTTGAAATTCTCCAAATCCGTTTGCAGATAAACGTTTTGGGTCCATACCTTTAGCGTTTACCATGAATAGAACAACAGATAGCGCGCGCGCCTGACTTAGTTCCCAGTTGTTGCGAAATTCAATCCCACCGGTTACTGCCAAGTCGTCCGTGTGACCATCAACCTGCAAAACCCAATCGATATCAGATGGCATTTCTGATACTATACCTTTAAGTACTTCTGTTATTTTAGAAATTTCATTTTGCCCCTCAGCTGTTAAATCAGCTCTTCCTGAGGCAAATAAAACCTCTGAAGAAAAAACAAATCGATCGCCAACGATACTGACCCCTTCNCGGCCTTCNAACAANATACGCANNCGGCCAAAAAANTCCGATTTATATTGCTCCAAAGTTTTAGCTGCTAGGGCCAAACGTTCNTTTTCTTTAAGGAGTCGTTCACTTTCAGCTTCTTGTANTAGACGATTTTTACGTTCTTCCGATGCCACTTGNGCCAAGGCAACATTAAGCTCACTNCCTAAGTTAGTAATTTCNACNTTATTAGCTNCATCNCGGCGACGAAAATCTCCTAGAATNGACTTTAATCCCCCAATTTGNGCACGCAATTCCGCTACCTCTANGCTTAAAAGGGTCATTTGTCGNTGTGCTTCAATTGAAATTTCTTCGATTGTTAGAAGTTCAGTTTGGGCTATTGTCATTAACGCACTGCGNTTCTCTGCATCCGTTATCTCCTCATCTGAAATATTTTGTTCAATATTTTTTGCAGCTGCTAATATTGTCAAGGTTTCTTCAGCTTGCTTGCGCTGTTCATTAAGTTGAAGTGTCAAAGATGATAATGCCGCCTGACTTTTCTCAAGGTTCCTACGCAACTGCTCTGCTGCTGCNACTTCTGCCANACGCTCAATNTCTTTTTCCGANAAAGCAACTTCNGTATTTGATANTTTTTTACGNAGTATCTCTGCAGCAGCAGCTTCCAACTGAGCCGCGTTAAACTGCTCATTAAGTCTTTCTGACTCTTTTTGNAGTTCCTTATTTAGTGAAGCCAAAGCCGATGCCTGATCTTGCTGTGTAGTAAGAAGCGCCAAGGTATCTGATAAGTTGGTATTCTTTATTTGAGCTTCTCGTTTCAAATCAGCTATCATTTCATCCAATAATTCAGCTTGCTTTTTCCCCAATTCNATCTTCTCAAGATTAGCTTTAATTGTTGCCTGTGCCGCTAATAATGATTGTTGTAATGAAGCGCGCTCTTCACCAGACTTGATCGACTTCTCTTGTAATTCNGCTTTTTGCTCTAAAAGTTCTCGAACACGTAATTCAAAGTCACCTATTTTATTTTTATTTTTCAAATTTTCATTTTCGAGACTAGCNACTTCAGCATTAGTNGACTTTATCAGTTTTTTNTCTTCCATCGATTGAGCAACAAGAAGAGCTAATTGCGCTTCAAATTCTGAAATTNTCTNGTCCGCNTCTATTTGTTGCTCTAANAAAGAAGAAACTTTCGTTTCAAAATTNGTAATCTCATCCTGTGCCTTTNAGTTTTGTGCGAGTAANACTGCAACTTGAGTATTGAAAAACGAAATTTCAGCCTCTGCTTCTAAACTCTGATCTTTAAGTCTCATNACTTGAAGTTCAAAATCACTAATCTTNCCNTTAGCCTCTTGTTGCAATACCANNANNTTACTAATNNTNAGTTCAAAGTCCGCTATTTTTGTATTAGCNTTTTCNAGCTCNGAAACCCGTGCATCTCGCTCTGCGGTTAANGTGGATATTAAGGCCAATCTGCTCCGCCCACTGGCTTGAGATTTTACAAGAGACGCGTCCAGTGCAGCAACTTGTTTTCGTAGGTCCTCAGCTGAAGCTCGTTCTAGTCCTAAAGCCTCTCCCAGAGCTAAAATTTGGCCTGAAAGATCACTCAACTGGTCATTTTTTTTCGTAATGTCTAAACTTAGTTCTTCAAGTTCAGTTCCCTGACCTTTAATCGTTTCTTGAAGAACAAATTGCATCACCATAAATATAGTCAATACAAACATCAGCACGAGCAATAGCCCAGTCATCGCATCGACAAAACCNGGCCAAATTGATGCCTGAAACCTCACTCCAGTTCGACGGGAAAGTGCCATATCTTAAGGTTTTTCTTTCCTGGAAGGCAACGCAATGAGCAGGCTNTGTATCGNTTTTGAGAGATTTGCCAAATCACCACGTATTTCAGATATGCTTTCCTGTCTTCCCGTAGAAATCTCTTCTAAAATTCGCAGCATCTGGACATCCATTGATCTCAACCGCATACGACTTTCTGCATCAATACCTTCCCCATTGCTATCACCCATTCGAGAAAGCATTTTTTCCTGACTAGCTGCCACTCGCTCTAAGGCCTGAGTTTGCCCTTGATCAAGTTTACTGGTTAGTTTCTCAATTGTGGTGGTAAGTTCCAANAAACGAGCCTCTACATCAGTTTGTCCTGCACTGGCCTGGGAATACATTCTTGCCATACTGGCCATTTGTTCAGACATTTGATCCATCATCGAACCAAGTATCGACTGATCACTTATTCCATCACCATCACCACTTGCGAATCCTACTCGTGTAATGCCNGATAGCCACTCCTCTAACTCTCCATAAAAACGATTTTGTCCACGACTGGAAAATACCTCTAAAAGGCCAACCATTAATGATCCAGCTAGCCCCAGCAACGANGACGCNAACGCNATCCCCATTCCATCCAATTGNCCTTCCAAGCCCCTCTGNAGTCTTGAAAAAATATTAACNGCACTTTCATTTTCACCTGGNGTTAATGATTGTATTGTTTGGACCANTGCCGGNACCGTGGTTGCTAAACCATAAAAAGTCCCCAACAGGCCAAGAAAAATCAACATATTGGTAATATAGCGNGTTAATTCACGTTGTTCATCAATCCGAGTAGAGACTGAATCTAATATCGAACGCGTTGATGCAGAGCCTAATTGCATATGCTCTCCACGTCCTCGCAACAAGCTGGCCAGTGGTAAGAGTAATTGAGGCGGCTTTGACTCTTGATGACCTGCCTTCTGCGAGGCAAAACCTTCAATCCACTGTACCGAGTAAATAAGTGATAAAACCTGATAAAAGCAGGTCGCTACTCCAATGAAAAAAACAAATAATATGAATGCATTTAAATACGGATTAGCCAAGAACGTGGGTCCAACGTTTGGATACGCAATATAACTCAGGAGCCCTACTCCCGCCACGAGAGCCAACATCATTAATATTTGGCTTAACGGCTGCGAGAACTGCGGGTTTTGATCTCTCTGGATTTGATCCATATCATCAACCTTGAATATTTCTTCTAAAAAAACTTTACTTCGCAATGTTGTTTAAGAAAAGTTTTTTATGTGTTTTTAATAGTTTTGGTATTTTTTTAGCAGAAAAATGAATGCAGCTTTTTAGGGAAATAGGAAAATTATTCTTCAAATTTCTGTTAAATCAAAGTGACCAGGTAAAATGACATCCGATATAGAGAAAATTTTCAGCACTAAATTAAAAAATCATTTGTTTTTATTTTTTTAAACAGTTTTTAGATGTTTAGACAAAACCCAACTGAATTTCTCATTCAATCCTTAGGCCTTCCAAAATCCGGTTCGTCTGTATCCTGCCCAGCATCAATTATTCCACGCCTAATGGATCGAGTGCGCGAAAAGTAATCATGAAGAAAATCACCATCTCCAGTTCTTATAGCCCGCTGAAGAGAAAATAGCTCTTCAGTAAATCGTCCTAAAACTTCAAGAGTAGCTTCTTTATTGGACAAAAANACATCACGCCACATTGTTGGATTACTAGCAGCAATTCGAGTAAAATCTCGAAATCCAGTCGCAGAATAATTAATTACTTCCGAATTTGTTACTCGTTTCATATCGTCTGCTACGCCAACCATAGTGTAGGCGATTAGATGAGGCGCATGGCTAGTGACAGCCAACACGAGATCATGATGCTCAGGATCAAGTTGATCTACATTTGCACCCAATGCTTGCCAGTAATTTTCTAGACGCTTTACTGCTATATTATCCGCACCATTTGGCGTAATTAAGCACCATCGATTATCGAATAACGACGCAAACCCAGAGTCAGGACCAGAATGCTCTGTGCCTGCAAGAGGATGCGCTGGAACAAAGTGAACATTATCTGGCACATGGGGTTTAACTGCCTCAATTACAGAACATTTCACAGATCCTACATCTGTAACTGTACAGCCAGATTTAAGGAGTGGACCTATTTTTTCCATAATATCGCCCATTGCACCTATCGGCACACAAAGGACGACTAAGTCAGCATCTACAACTACATTTTCCAATTCATCACTTATGGTATCACAAAGCCCTATTTTACGAGCTGTTTCTCGTGTTTGAGAAGATCTGGAATAACCAGTTACATGCACTTTCATACTTGCACGCTTCATAGCCCAAAACATTGAAGACGCTATCAAGCCCAGTCCTATCAGTGCAATTCGATCATAGTTCATGCAGTTTATCGCCTCCAAAATGCTTTAAGGCTTGTTACAATGCGAGTGCACCCCACCATATCAGGTGCAGTAATCCAAAGTTCCTTAGACAAAACAACTCCCTACACATCCAACTAATGCCCCAATTGAGGTTTAGGTATTGTCATTACTTATCTTCTCTTTAACCATTTCTAAAGCTAAATTTAAAAAAAAAGGCCACGACGGTTACCCGTCGTGACCATCAAAAAAGAAAGATTGCAATTAATTCTTTGCGTAAAATTCAACGACTAGGTTTGGTTCCATCATCACAGGATAGGGTACGTCACCGAGGCCAGGAGTGCGTACGAAAGTTGCTACCATTTTTGAATGGTCGACTTCCATATAATCTGGTACATCTCTTTCTGGCAGTTGTATTGCCTCCAGTAAAACAGACATTTGTTTTGACCTATCTCGAACTTCAACCACATCGCCTTCAGATACAAGATAAGATGCAATGTTAACCTTCTTGCCATTTACTCGAACATGACCATGGTTCACAAACTGTCTGGCTGCGAATATAGTTGCAACAAATTTTGCCCGATAAACTACAGCGTCCAGTCGCCTCTCCAAAAGGCCGATCAAGTTTTCTCCTGTATCCCCTTTTACACGCTCAGCTTCAGCATAAATTCGACGAAATTGTTTTTCCGTAAGATCACCATAATAGCCCTTTAGCTTCTGTTTTGCTCTGAGCTGAATACCAAAGTCTGACAGCTTACCTTTTCGGCGCTGACCGTGCTGGCCGGGGCCATATTCACGTCTATTGACTGGCGACTTGGGGCGACCCCAAATGTTCTCACCCATTCGGCGATCAATTTTGTGTTTGGCAGCGGTTCGTTTTGTCACCTACTGTTCTCCTTCATATTATTTATTTGCCATCAAAAGAGGCTTTTTGAAGGGCGTTGTCCTTTGAGCGAGCTCCGACAGGCATCCCCTTGCGAGGGCCACCAACACCAATTGTGGGCGAATGCCAGCCTGAAGCTTCCATGTCAAGCACAAGCAGCTAATTTAAACAAAAATACTGCCAATCCGCAACTTAATATTCAACCCTATTTTTCTATGGATATAGTTTAAACAGAGTTGTTACCAGAGGATTGAAAACTTATTTAACTTGAATTTACGGACTCTGTAGCTGGAAGTGTGGGGCTATTAATCTGCTTCTCTTTTGAGATCCAAGAACCTAAACGGCGATGTAAAGCCCCACAATTTTTACTGCTCAGTTTAACTCTGAATTTATTGTTAACTGATTCGTAACAGAGGTGATTCGAAATGTGAATCCCAATAATCTCTTTTTTAATTATTTAATTATTTTTTTTATACAAACCTNTCCTGAGGCCTATTCTANTATTTTATTTATAATAAAAAAAATTATAAATTATATTTCCTAAACACTAATATGCTTTTTAAATAAAATAAATTAATAGAAAGAATTTTTTGTTGAATGAAANTCATCCACATTTAGAGTAACCACANCTACCACAAGTCATACAGCCTTCAACCATACGCAGTTCGAATTGGCCACAGCTTGAACACGAGGCACTATGAGATTGAGATAAGCTTACGACTTCAGCTTTAGGGTCAGTTTTCAATCCCATGCCCTCGCCTGAAATAAAGCCAGTACTAATCATATGATGCTCAATCACGCCGCCAATAGCCGCTAGAATTGAGGGAATATACTTCCCATCAAGCCAAGCACCTCCACGTGGATCAAANACCGCCTTCAACTCCTCTACCACNAAACTAACATCGCCACCCCGTCTGAAAACCGCAGATANCATACGNGTAAGTGCAACCGTCCANGCAAAATGCTCCATATTTTTGGAATTAATGAAAACTTCAAAAGGACGTCGGTGCCCATTGAGCACAAGATCATTNACAGTTATGTAAATCGCNTGCTCACTATCCGGCCATTTAACCTTATATGTCTGACCTTCCAANGCTTCGGGTCTATCTANNGGTTCGCTNATGTAGACAACATCAGCACCACTATCAACTTCAGGAGCTTTTTCACTTGTTTCAGAAACTGANAAAACGGATCCAGTAACAGCATTTGGCCGGTAAGTCGTACAGCCTTTACAGCCCTGATCCCAGGCGGCCATATAAACGT
>NZVF01000037.1 GCA_002698165.1 Planktomarina sp.
CATCAGGCTTGTCGGGAACTTTGGGCAGAGTATCATGACTTATTAATTTCACTAGGATCTAAAAAAGTTCAAAGGATGAAAGTATTACTTTGGGATGGCCGTAGAGCGCTGCTGACCGCTGCCCTCGCGGGCTTTGGTCGGGCCATTGGTGAAGTTGGCGCCATAATGATCGTAGGTGGAAATATCGATCATGTTACGCGAGTACTGACGACCTCCATCGCGCTTGAGACCTCTAAAGGTAATTTGAGCTTCGCTTTAGCTCTTGGTGGGGTTTTGATAGTATTATCACTGGCCGTAAACTTTGCAGTGCATGGGCTCTCCCGCACCGAAAGGGCAAGTCGTTGGTAAAAGCTGTTATGATAAAAATAGAGGAAGCTGTTGTTGAAAAACGTGGCCAGCGCTTGCTAGGCCCAGCAACATTTTCTCTTAAGTGTGACGGCATCACTGCAGTTGTGGGACCAAATGGCGCTGGAAAGTCTACTTTGCTCCGGTTGATACATGGTCTTGATCGTACCCGATCTGGTGACGTGAACCTTCCAGATTTTATGGGTCCGCAGCAACAAGCTTTTTTATTTCAATATCCAATTCTCTTGCGAAGGTCAGTCCAACAAAATTTGAAACTCCCTCTAAAGCTTAGGAGAATTCCCGCTGCGATAATAGACACAGAAGTGGTGGGAATAGCTAGGGACTTTGGACTCGAAAAATTATTGGAACAGGACGCTTTGTTACTCTCGGGAGGTGAAAAACAAAAACTTGCTTTGGCNCGTGCATTAATAACTAAACCTAAATTACTTTTTTTAGATGAACCNTCNGCAAATNTAGATAGGCCGTCGACCTTAAGTATTGAAANTGCATTAAAATCTNCTGCANAACAAGGTTGTAAAGTTATTGTAGCAAGTCACTCTATCGNGCAGGTCAGTCGGCTTGCTGAAGATGTTTTGTTTATATCNGATGGCGTTGTTAATGGNCCATATTTNGNATCAGATTTCTTTAATAATCCACCNATTGAATCTGCNAGAAATTGGCTAANGGAGATTTAGGTGNACAGGTTTTTAGCGTTAGTTTTTNTGATTTGGGCTTCGAATAGCATTGCCGAAACTGTGCGTTTAGCGGTAACTACCTCATTTGAAAATTCTGGGCTATCGCATTTTCTTATACCTAAAATTAAAGCTGAAACTGGTATTGCTTTGCAGATATTAGTTGTTGGTACTGGACAGGCGTTAAAACTAGGACANGCTGGTGATGTTGATGCAGTTTTAGTGCATTCGCGCAAAGATGAAGAAGTCTGGGTCGAATTGGGCCATGGGCCCTATCGCCGGGAGCTTATGTATAATGATTATGTATTAATCGGTCCAAGAGAAGATCCTGCAAACATTGCCGCGTTAACTTCCGCTAGCGTGGCTTTAAATCAGATTGCTCAAGGTAATTACGTTTTTGTAAGTCGTGGCGATGAGAGTGGCACGCATAAGGCTGAATTAGGTCTTTGGCAGGCCGCAAACATTAATGAGCTAGGAGATTGGTACCGTGCTGTAGGAGCAGGAATGGGGACAACTTTAAATACAGCGGTTGCAATGAGGGGTTANGTAATGGCTGACCGAGCGACTTGGCTCAATTTTGGCAATAAATCTAATNTGGTTATATTGCTTGAAGGAGATCCTTCACTCTTCAATCAATATGCATTTTTACCAGTGTCCCAGGAACGACANCCCCACGTTAAACGTGAAGCTGTTCAGCGGNTGGAAGACTGGTTGATTAGCGAACGAGGTCAAAAAAGCATAGGGGATTTTCGGCTTGGTAATGTCCAGCTATTTTTCCCAAACGCAAAATAAAAGACATTTGAAGTCAAAGACAATCAATAAAGGTATACTTAANACACTTTATAATCGCATCACTCAAATGCTTTGACAGTAAGTTTACTTTTATTACATGCGCGTTTCTGTAAAAATGCCAATCAGCTTTTTGGAGGTGCACCCCCTAAAAAGGCATTTCCATTTTGATAATCGCANGGTGCTTCTTGCATCTCCAGGTGTAGATGTTTTCCGTCATCAAAATATGGGTTAGCGCGAGCGAGATCTTCATCAAAATCAATTCCAAGGCCGGGCGCACTGGGTGCGGCGATAAAACCATTATCAACCTGAATTGATCCTTTTATAAGTGCNTNATGAAATGGTGTTTCGATAGTTTCGGCAATTAGTGNGTTTGGAATTGAAACTGATAAATGAATATTTGCNGCCCACTCAACTGGACCCGCATATAAATGAGGGGCCATCTGCGCATTGTAAACTTCAGCAATGGCAGCAATTTTTTTAGTTTCCCAAATACCCCCTGACCGGCCCAATGCTGGCTGTAAGATAGACGCGGCACCTTGGCGCAAGATCTCAGCAAATTCTGCCTTAGTTGTTAGCCGTTCACCTGTCGCGATAGGAGTTGTTACTGCGCGGGCCACCTTGGCCATTTCAGCAAAATTATCTGGTGGAATTGGCTCTTCAAACCATAGTGGTTTGAATGGCTCCAATGCNCTTCCNAGGCGGATGGCGCCAGCTGTTGAAAATTGCCCATGTGTTCCNAANAAAAGATCAGCTCTTTGNCCAACGGCGTCTCTGATGGCCGAACAGAAAAGCACTGATTGCTCNATATCAGACATGGATGGCATGTGGCCCCCGCGTAGNGTGTAAGGACCAGCAGGATCAAATTTTACAGCTGTGTAGCCTTTGGAAACTGCTTGTGCTGCGGACTCTGCGGTTTGATCGGCGCTCAACCAGAATTCATTAACATCATGGTGGGCGAGGGGGTATAGGTAGGAATATGCACGAATTCTTTCGTTCATTTTACCACCTAATAGTGCCCAGATGGGACGATCACGGGCTTTGCCTAAAATATCCCAACATGCTATTTCCAAGCCTGAAAAAGCNCCCATAACCGTCAAATCAGGCCGTTGTGTGAAACCACTCGAGTAGGCTCTTCGAAACATCAATTCAATATCTTCGGGGCTTTGCCCTTGCATGTGACGTTCNAACACATCATGGATCACATGCTGCATAGTNGTCGGACCNAGNCTACTCGCGTAACANTCGCCAATGCCTGTNATTCCGTTGTCAGTCGTTAATTTAACAAAAATCCAATAACGACCGCCCCAACCTGGTGCTGGTGGAGATGNAATAATAACTTCAAGATCATGAAGTTTCATGGAGGTCTCCAAAATTTAATCCATTATAAGTCTTGGATTNGTTTGATTGTTTAAGATATACATATTTATGGTTAATTAAAATGGATTACATTACGTTTTGCTGATCCAGTTTTGGTATCAACAATCGCTTCGTTGATTTGTGCTAAAGGCCAGCGACCCGATATGAGTTCGTCAAGTTTAAGTCTGCCTTGTTTGTAGAGATCGATGATCCAAGGAATATCGCGCTGTATTACTACATCTCCCATTTTCGAACCCACCATACTTTGTGACGCCGCCGCAAAATTGCTAGCTTCATAAGTTGAAAGAGCACCAGTTGGGGGCATCCCAACCATAATGACTTNACCATTTAAAGCAAGGTAGTTCGGTGCTGTNGTGTAGGCCGNCGCCGCACCAACNGTAACGAAAACTGCNTCNGCGCCTCGTCCAAGAGCAGCGATGGCCTCTAGCCAGGGTTTGTCAACAGAGGCGAGCACCGTATGNGTAGCTCCAAATTCTTTAGCAACCTCTAGTTTTTCAGGAAGCATATCTACGGCCACTATCCGACGAGCGCCCGCAATTAGGGCTCCTTGAATAGTATTCAGCCCAACGCCACCAACCCCAATTATTACTGCATCCTGACCGGGCCTGAATTGTGCGGTATTAACTACTGCGCCAACGCCAGTTATTACGCCGCAGGCTACCAGACACGCTACGTCCATTGGAACATCGTCTGTTATTTTTACTACTTGAGTTTGAGATACTACAACTCTCTCTGCAAATGCTCCGCTCGCCATTGCTTGATGAAGCTTGCTTCCGTCTGGCATCGTTAAGGGTCCAAAATCTCCATCATAGGTGATTTCACAGCCTGTTGGTCGACCAGAACAGCATGAGGGGCAAGTACCACAGGATCTAATCAAAGTTACAATAACTGGATCCCCAATGTTGAATCCTGAAACCTGTTTTCCAATTGCTGAAATGCGTCCGGCTGCTTCATGCCCATAAACAGCGGGTAGCGATCCTCCCCACTTGCCGTCTAAATAAGTTATGTCGGAATGACAGATAGCACACGCCTCTAACGTGACCTCAAGTTCGTTAGGTTTTGGAGCCGCTAGGTTTACGTCCTGAATACATAACTTCTCTTCAAAGGCATGAGCTACAGCAGCTTTAATAGTACGCATCCACTTTTCCCGTATAGCTGTTTTACAATATGTTAAACCTCATCCTCTGAGGCGCAATGGGGTTTGCGACATTTAAGTTGTGTTTTTACTCTATCCGATNCTNCCTTTTGCTCGNGTGATAAAAACCGTTAATGCAGCNCTAATGATGACAGCAGCAAAAAAGAAAGGCATACCTGGCAAATAGAAGGCACCATCCGAACGGGTACTTACGTAAAAAATATAGGTTAACACTAGGGGCGCAAAAATAACTGCTAGAGACTCTGTTGACGCTATAATGCCATGAACTTCACCTTGTTGGTTTGCTTTTGCNTTATTAGANATTATTCCTCTGATTGCAGGAATGACTATTGAGCCAAGAGCAGAAATTGGTGTTAACAATAATGCCCAAAATCCAGACGTAATGAATCCTAGTATTATAAAGATGGCAAAATTGAATAAAAACCCAATTACGACCGTACGCCGCTCTCCAAACCGAGGTAAGAGATAGCGAATTAAAATGCCTTCGACAATCGCAATTGAAATACCAAACGAGGCCAGTGAAACACCAACCATTCCTGGATCCCAATTAAATTGAATTTTGGCATAATAAGCCCANACCGCNGGGTACACAAAAAATGCAAACTTAAATAAGAAAAAAACNATCAAAAACCTNATCATNCCNGANATTTTGTGGATTTGTTTCAACGCGCCCAATGGATTAGATCGNTTANCATCAAATGGCCGACGGATCTTATCGGTTACTGTCTCGGGTAAAACAAAGTACCCAAGGATAAAATTAAATGTCGCAAGTCCAGCGGCTGCAAAGAATGGAATACGAAAACCAAATTCACCTAAAAGTCCTCCCAANAGAGGCCCAAGAACAAACCCAACGCCAAAGCTAGCACCTAAAATACCAAAATTTGCAGACCGGGTTCTAGCGGTTGATATATCNGAAATGAAAGCTGCAGCAGTGGATTGTGTTGCCGCAGCTATTCCACCAATAATTCGGGTCGTAATTAACAACCAAATAGAATGCGCCAAACCCATTACGATGAAGTCAATTGCCATTACAATCAAAGANACTAAAAGAACTGGCCGGCGCCCATAGCGATCACTGAGCGAGCCTAACGTTGGCCCAAAAAGAAATTGCATTATTGCAAAAATGGATGCCAATATCCCACCCCAAATGGCAGCATTTCCAAGATCTCCACCACTGATTTCTCGTAATAGGTCTGGCATTACNGGNACAATCAGGCCTATCCCCATCGCATCAATNGTCAATGTAAAAAATATAAATATAAATGCGAGACGCNTGTTCATCATTATATCCTGCTGGGTCTTTAACGATGGCTCATTGAGTAAAAACTTTGATTCATCTTCCTCTTTAGTCCCTACCTGTTAGACTTATGTTAGANCAGTGGAGGATTCTATGACTAAAACAATANTTGTTTCTGACGCCTANATTCCCTCGTTTGAAATTTTTNNGTTGAAGTTTTAGCCTATGAATATTGAGATGATACGCTCTGCGGAACTAAGGTTTTTGGGAAATGTGCGNAAAACNCCACTATTAAATTCTTCCTTTATTGATGATATTGCTGGCCGTAGAGTTTGGGTGAAAGCCGAGGCTCTGCAACATACTGGATCATTTAAGTTCCGTGGAGGTTGGTCTGCCATTTCGTCTCTCTCTGANGAAACGAGACAANGTGGAGTAATTGCTTTTTCATCAGGGAATCATGCACAGGGCNTCGCTTTGGCGGCAAGGATGCATAATATTTCAGCTGTCATAGTAATGCCGGCCGATGCTCCCAGCCTGAAAATTGATAATACCCGCGCGCTGGGCGCTGAAGTTGTGCTGTATGATAGAGAGACTGAGGATCGTGAGGAGATTGGCCAGACCATAGCCAAAGAACGGAACCTTACTTTAATTAAACCATACGATGAACCGCAGGTTATTGCTGGGCAGGGAACCTGCGGTTTGGAAATTGCTGAGCAAGCCCTTCAGCTNGGGGTTGACGCTGCAGAGGTTTTAGTTTGCTGCGGTGGTGGTGGTTTAACTTCNGGAATTGCGTTGGCTCTTGAGGCAACTGCTCCAAATATGAAAGTGAGGCCTGTTGAACCTGTTAACTTTGACGACGTTGCNCGGTCTCTGGNGTCTGGTGAACCNCAAACTAACGCAAAAACTANTGGTGGNATATGTGATGCAATNATTACTCCAACTCCGGGCACCATCACATTTCCAATTATGAAGCGNCTTTGTGGNNCTGGAATTGTTGTACCTGAAGANGATTGTTTNCGTGCAATGTCAGTAGCATTCACTAGACTAAAAATTGTNCTCGAGCCNGGNGGCGCAATCGCATTGGCTGCTGCTCTTTATCATAAAGATGTTATTTCGTCTGAGGAGGTAATNTGTATTGCGTCGGGNGGNAATGTCGATCCTAAGATATTTAAACAANCGCTCATAGATTATCCNTGTAAATAAAATTTGANAANAACTANCAAGCTACTANNGNATAAATTAAAAGTTTTCTGGNTGTGGNAGNCCAAGTATNTGTAGACCACCNTCAACCATAATGGTTTCACCTGTNGTAAATTCTCCATAATCAGATGCGAGGTAAACTGCNGTTCCTCCGATNGAAGCTTTGGAGGCATTTGACCTTAGAGGTGTATTTGCTTCTGTGAAACGAAAAGTTTTGCGAGCGCCACCTATTGCTGCACCTGATAATGTCTTCATTGGTCCTGGTGANATNGCGTTGACNCGAATTTTGTCNGGCCCNAGGTCATTTGCAAGGTAAACAACAGCTGACTCTAAAGCCGCTTTTGCGACNCCCATGACATTGTACCANGGTGTNGCTTTNCGGCTNCCCTGNTANGTTANTGTTAGTAAAGTTCCACCNTGTGTCATTAGAGGCGCAGCTTTTTTGGCCATGTCAATGAAAGAATAAGCGGANATTTCNAGAGAGTTTCTAAAATTTTCACGGCTCGTATTTATAAAGCGCCCAGTAAGTTCNTTTTTATCNGAATANGCTATNGCATGGACGGCAAAATCNATANGCCCCCACTTTGAAGCTAGCGTATNAAAAGCAGCTTGTGTGCTTGCATCATCTTGCACGTTATAATCAACGACAGTGTTTACACCNAACTCGTCTGCCAAAGGTTTTACTTTCTCTCCAAATACGNCCATCTGACAGCCAAAAGCAATTTCGGCNCCCTCTCNTTTCATGGCCTCTGCTATGCCCCAAGCTATCGAGCGATTGTTAGCAATTCCNGTAATGAGACCGCGTTTACCTTTCAAAAGTTCAGCCATTTTGATTATCCATCAAATTTACTCATGATTAATGTTGCGTTTGTTCCACCAAACCCAAAGCTATTGGACAGTATAGTGTCAAGCACAGTGTTGTCTGCCCGTTTAGTAACAATTTCACCTGGATCGAGTGCAGGGTCTAAATCTTGAATATTTGCTGACGCTGCAATGAAATCATTTTGCATCATTGACAGTGAATAAATTGCTTCGTGCACAGAGGTTGCTCCAAGGGAGTGGCCGGTTAAAGATTTTGTTGAGGAAATTGGTGGAGTTTTNCCACGACCAAAGATGTTTCGGATTGCTTCAACCTCTNTTACATCACCNGCTGGTGTNGAAGTNCCGTGCGAATTTATATAGTCAATATTACGATCTGGATCCAGCATTGCGATAGCCTGACGCATTGAGCGCTCACCTCCTTCACCCGAAGGCGCGACCATATCTGCTCCATCAGATGTTGCACCGTAACCGGTCAGTTCNGCATATATTTTTGCTCCCCGTGCCTGGGCATGTTTTAGATCTTCTAAAACCAAAACACCCCCACCGCCGGCTATAACAAAACCATCTCGATTAGCGTCATAGGGTCTTGATGCAGTTTTTGGGGCATCATTAAATTTTGATGACATTGCATTCATTGCATCAAAAAGACAGGAGAGAGACCAATGGACCTCTTCTCCACCACCAGCGAAAACAATGTCTTGTTTNCCCATCTGGATTTGCTCCATTGCNTTGCCAATGCAGTGAGCCGATGTTGCGCATGCAGATGTGATAGAATAATTTAAACCTTTAATTTTGAATGGAGTAGCAAGTGTTGCAGAATGCGCGGAACTCATGCAACGAGTTACCATAAAGGGCCCCATCCGTTTTGGCCCACCTTTATTTTTTACGGTATTAAAGGCCGTATAAAAATTGGCGGTAGATGGCCCCCCTGATCCCATTATTAAACCTGTACGTTCATTCGATACTTCATTTGCTTCAAGTCCAGAATCTTCGATCGCTTGCTCCATAGCGAGGTAGTTATATCCACCTCCTTGACCCATGAAGCGCATGTGGCGTTTGTCTATATGTTCCGTGGGGTTAATATTAGGAATTCCCGCAACTCGTGACCTAAACCCGTTTTCTGCATATTCTGGTTCGAAACTAATTCCAGATCTGCCAGCCTTCAGTGCATCTGTTACTTCATTAAAATTATTGCCAATAGGTGAAACTACACCCAGACCTGTAATTACTACGCGACGCATTTGTCCCTCTCATTAATC
>NZVF01000038.1 GCA_002698165.1 Planktomarina sp.
ACTGCTATTTTGGCCCGCGATCCAGGGTCTCGCGCCACTGCTTTAATCTCGATTATGCCATCATAAATCTCTGGCACCTCCATCTTGAATAACTCTGACATGAATTCGGGCGCTGTACGTGACAAGAAGATTTGAGGGCCTCTTTGTTCCCGACGAACATCTTTTATATATACTCTTATCCGATCATTAGGGCGGTAGCTTTCTCGACCAATTTTNTCATTGCGACGCAAAACCGCCTCACCCCTACCAATGTCAACGATCACGTTGCCNTATTCCTCACGCTTCACAAGCCCATTAATTATAGTTCCAGCNCGATCTTTAAACTCCTCNTATTGACGATCTCGNTCCGCCTCTCGAACTTTTTGTAAAATTACTTGTTTNGCTGATTGAGCCGCGATTCTACCCATTTCAACAGGAGGCACTTCCTCCACCAATTGTTGGCCAACCTCAGGATNATCCATATATTGCTTAGCCTGTTCTACGGTAAACTCAGATTGATAATTTTCAAGCAATTCTTCAGCTACGACAGTGCGGACCCGTGTAAAAGTTGCCCGGCCTGTTTTCCGATCAATAGACACGCGAATATCCATTTCAACACCATACCGAGACTTTGCAGCTCGCGCCAAAGATTCCTCCATAGCCTCTATTACTAAGCTTGGATCTATCATTTTTTCACGAGCAACAGCCTCAGCCGTTTGTAAAAGCTCAAGTTGGTTAGCAGATGTAATAGCCATTAGTCTTCCTCTCCATCAACGATGGTTTGTATTTCGTCATATTGGGTTTCATCAATTTGACCCGCATCTTTTCGGCTTTTTAAAACTGAGCGAATCAAATCNTCNGTTAAAATTANCTTNGCATCAGCGAGCCANTCAAATTTNAAACCAATNGTACCTTCTTCAATGGTAACCAATAATTCGTCACCTTCAATTCCAGCAAGNAAGCCTTTAAATCTACGGCGNCCATCNATCAGTTGTTCAGTTTCTATTTTAGCAATATNTCCAGCCCATTGGTCAAAATCNTTTAATCGTGTTAGCGGGCGATCAATTCCTGGGCTCGAAACCTCTAAAGTATAGGTGTCAATAATAGGATCTTCCACATCCATCACAGCCGATACAGCTGTACTAATTTCAGCACANCAATTTACCTCCATGGTACCATCAGGTTTTTGAGCCATAATCTGTAGCAATGGGGTATTACCTGACATCAACCGCAANCGAACAATTTCATANCCAAGCCCCTCAACAACAGGNTTAAGGANATCAAATAGGCTCTTGTCCATCGCAGCTTTGGCTATCAGATCTGTCATCTATTCTTTTCACGCANAAAAAAACGGGCACNCAGCCCGTTNACTTTTTCGGTAGAGCTTTGGGTTTGGAAGCCAAAGCGCTNNTTGTNNNATNGCTTTACAGTCTTTTAGATAAAGTATCAATCCCAGATATAAATTTACNGATAATTANTTGGTAGTTAGTCACGTAAACCATCCATAATTTTAACCAACTCCTCACTAATTGGTCCGTCGGAAAGCGCATGCCCCGCATTTCCAACAATTTGAAGACGTGCTTTAGGCCACTGTTGGGCCAGGCTCCAAGCCGTCTGTGGTGGGCAAATCATATCATAACGACCCTGAACAATATGGCCAGGTATATCCAACAAATTGGACATATTTTTCAAAATTTCCTGCTCTGGTTCTAAAAAAAGTTTATTCAAAAAGTAATGATTTTCCAAGCGTGAAAATGCTCGTGCNTATTGTGGTGGCGATGCAGCAGTAATTCCNTTAGAATTAATTGAAGCAAGTGCGTTTTCCCAACCAGCCCAAGCTTGACCAAAGCGNTTTTCAATTTGCACATCCCCACAAAANAAACGTGACGCATATGCNGTGATTAAATCATGACGCTCTGCAACAGGGATAATATTACAAAATNGAGACCAGGCATCTGGCCAAAACCGNNCCNCACCTCCCCCATAAAACCAATCAAGNTCAGCTTGGGTNCCCANAAAAANACCTCTCAAAATTAGATGCCTTACTAATTGTGGNTATTTCTGNGCATATANTAAAGCTAAGGTNGACCCCCAGCTTCCACCAAANATCATCCAACTNTCAATCTTGAGTAGATTACGGATGTGTTCAATATCAGCCATTAAGTGCCATGTTGTATTNTGANTTACCTCCGCATTTGGACGAGANCGTCCACANCCACGTTGATCGAAAAGAATAATTCGATAATAATTTGGATCAAAATATCTTCTCATTGTTGGGCTGCATCCACCGCCAGGTCCTCCATGAAAGACAATTANAGGCACACCATCAACTCTTCCACACTGCTCAAGGTAAACATGATGNCCATCACCCACAGGTAATACCCGCTGATCAAAAGGCTCNATTGGNGGATAAAGAGATTGGACTGTNCGTTTTTGACCTGCGGCTTTATCCATGGCTTTCCTATATTTATTTTATATATATGGAACAATAATAGCTAAGTTANATCTAGGTGAACACNAAAATGCAAGACACACTAACTGTAGACNATACCGAAATAGCNAAGTTTGAAGCCATGGCTTCAGAATGGTGGGACCTTGAGGGTAAATTCAAACCTTTGCACATGCTAAACCCNTGTCGCCTTGACTATATTACAAGTCAAATTTCAACTGAGTTTAACCGCAANCTAATNGATAGNNCGCCCNTNNATGGCTTGCGTATTTTAGATATTGGNTGCGGCGGAGGGTTATTATGCGAACCCATGGCNCGCCTCGGCGCTCAAGTGGTAGGTGCAGATGCGGCAAAAAACAACATTCCAGTAGCTCAGATACACGCTGAGGCACAAAATCTAGACATTGACTATCGACACACGACAGCAGANGCTTTAGCGGAAAAGGGTGAGCTCTTCGATATTATACTCAANATGGAAGTAATNGAGCACGTTGCANAACCTCAATCCTATTTAAATGNGTGTCANAAGTTATTGCGTCCNGGTGGNCTGCACATNTGTTCNACTATAAACCGCAACCCTAAAAGTTTTGCATACGCAATTATNGGNGCTGANTGGATAATGCGATGGCTACCTAAAGGAACACATGACTGGAAAAAGTTCATAAAACCCGACGAGCTTTTTAAATTTCTTGTCGAAGCTGGCCTTGTTCCCATCGATCAAAAAGGTTTTGTTTTCAATAAGCTGAAGTGGAGTTGGTCCATTTCTTTTGAAAACCTTGACGTTAACTATGTAACGGCAAGCAAAAAACCAGGCTAACCATTTTTGGCTAAATTTGTACGTAAATCTCGTAAAATAGGTAAAATATTTTTTAAATCCTCAACGCCTGATGATCCAGCAGCATGAACCAAAATTGGTCCAATCTGTGCAAATGCATGATCCCTTGCGGCGCGACCAGACGGGCTTATTACAACCTGTTTCCGCCTAGCATCTTCCCAATCTGGACGGATATGTACATAACCAGACCATTCTAATTTTGCTAGCGTATTGCTAATCGCACCGCGAGTAACATTAAAAGACTTTGCTAAGTCTGCGGGTGTTCTTTCAACTCCAACATGTGCCAAATGGTTTAGTATGGAAAAGTGTGATAGCTCCATACCCTTTGGAAGTCCTTTAGAAATCTTACTTCGCAAGAGTTGATCAAGAGCTAGAATCTCTGAAAAAAGACTAACTGAGAGATTTTCAATTGGATTATTCATTTTTTTTATAATGCTTTAACTTGAATTGAGAGCTATTATTTAACGACGGAATACGGTGTCTTGCCTCTGTTACTTCATTTAGATCAAGGTTTGCAAAGTAAAGTCCTTGTGACTTGCCAGCATCCAGAATCACTTCTCCCCATGGGTTAACAATTAAACTATGGCCATATGTTCTACGGCCAGAGCCTTGATGGCGTCCTGTTTGCGCAGATGCAATTAAAAAACAGCCTGTTTCAATTGCTCTTGCTCTTATCAATGTGTGCCAGTGCGCCTTTCCTGTTGACTGTGTAAAAGCAGAGGGGGCCGTCAGAACATGCGCGCCTGCTGTAGCCAAGGCTCTGTAAAGCCCTGCAAAACGGAGGTCATAACAAATCGTAAGACCAATTGCTCCCCAGGGCGTGTCAACTAAGACAGCCCTCTTGCCTGGTTTATATAGCTTAGACTCTTTGTAATTTTCTGTTTCTGAAAGTGCTACATCGAACATATGGATTTTATCGTAAAACGCCACAATGCCGCCCTGTGAATTAATTAATAAAGATCTATTTTTATAATATCCGTCAGCCTCATTAGACTTAATAACAATTGAACCCAATGCGACCCAAATTCCTAATTTTCCAGCCTTCTCTGCAACTGCTGCAATAAATGGGTTAGCTTCATAAGAATCTACAACTCTGGACAGATGCTTTAAGTCAGAAGAAATGCAGTTTGTTACCTCTGGTAAAAACAAAATATCATTGCCAGCAGACTGCTCCATCAAGTCCAAAACATAACTAAGGTTATGCTTGGGTTGATTAGACGAGGTTATTTGAGCGATAGCGACCCTCAAGTTGAAATCATTTTTGAAAGCTCACCAGATCGGTCCAATGCTCGAAGTTCATTACATCCGCCAACATGTTTATTGTTTATAAAAATTTGAGGTACAGTGTGGCTTCCACCAGACCTCAATAGCATTTCTGAGCGGCGGTTGGGTTCGTTAGACAGATCGACTTCGACATAATTTAAATTTCTATCTACAAGTAATCGCTTTGCAACTATACAATACCCACAAAATGGCGACGTGTATAATTCGACAATTGGCATCTAAAATATCTCCATGTTACTGGTAATATGTAAATCGCTTTCAATACGAAGGCCAGTATTGTGCAATCTGAAAAACTGCCTTTCAATAGCACGAAGTCCAGACTCGGATTAAAATTTCAACGTATAAGCTCTAAACAAAACGTGCACATAATTAAAAACAGTTGCTCAACAACAACTTAACAAAGCTTGCAAAATCAAAAACACACTCTTACCCCTTAACGATGAACCAAAAAGACTTGTTTGATCTCAAAGCCCGAATAAAAAAGCGCGCTAGAACCATTAAATCAGGTATGTTTATACAAGAATTTGTACGAGACGAGATTTTAGAAAGAATAAAAGGTATCAATCGAAAATTTAAATCAATCTCTATTGTAACTGGCTTTTCTGAACTTTGGTTGCAAGCCCTCCCCAGTGCCAAAATAGTTTCTGATGATGAATTATTGAATTTTAAATCACAAAATGTTGACCTGATTATACATTCTATGGGTCTCCATCATTCTAATGATCCAGTCGGACAGATTATCCAATGTGCTCGATTTTTGCGACCAGATGGCCTTTTTATTGGGGCATGCTTTGGTGGTCAGACGTTGTTTGAGTTACGCGACTCTCTCGCCTCTGCTGAGATCGAATTGTACGGAGGTATATCCCCTAGAGTGTCACCTATGGCCGACATTCGTGATATGGGCGGACTTTTACAACGGGCACAGCTTGCCCTTTCTGTTGCCGACATAACAAATATACCCGTTAAATATGAGGATATGTTTCACCTAATGAAGGATCTTAGAAATATGGGAGAAACCAATATAATGAATGCCCGCACAAAAAAACTTACACATCACAACTTATTCAAAAATGCGCAAAAATATTACCAAAGTAAATACTCTGATGTGAGTGGAAAGATAAACTCTACCTACGATTTAATATTTTTTTCTGGATGGGCCCCCCATGCCAGTCAGCCCAAACCACTTAGGCCAGGGTCATCAACGAAGACACTGAAGGAGGTTCTTAATGCAACTAAAGCTAAATCTAAAGATTGACAGTTAAAGTTTTCCTATTAACTGAACAGGCGAAAATAAGGAAGTTGCTGTGAAAAAGAACCTGAAAAAATCAGTTCAAAAAAATACGCCTGTTGGTCATCCAAACGTAAATAAACCAAAAATAGGGGTTTTATTATCAAACTTAGGGACACCTGATGGGTATGACTATTGGCCAATGCGGCGTTATCTTAACGAGTTTTTGTCTGATCGACGAGTTATTGATTATAGCCCCTGGCTTTGGCAGCCTTTGCTTCAATTAATTATCTTAACAAAGAGACCCTTTTCTTCTGGAGCAGCGTATAAATCTATTTGGAACAATGACGCAGGAGAAAGTCCATTAATGACAATCACAAAGAAACAAACAAATGCTGTCCAGACTGTTATTTCTAAACTTTATGGAGGTGATGTTACTGTCAACTATTGCATGCGCTATGGAAACCCATCGACGGAGTCAGTTGTTCAAAAGATGGTTGATGCTGGCTGTCAGAAGATACTATTTTTTCCATTATATCCACATTATGCTGGCCCAACATCAGCAACTGCTAATGATGAGTTTTTCCGGAGCCTAAGCAAACAAACCTGGCAACCAGCAGCCCGAACAGTTTCAGCCTATTTTGATAGACCCGACTATATTAACGCTCTGGCAGCATCCATCGAAACCTCATATAAAAAAGCGAAAGTTAAGCCAGATATTTTGTTATGCTCGTATCATGGGGTACCCAAGCGCTATTTAATGCAAGGTGACCCTTATCACTGTCAGTGCCAAAAAACTACTCGCCTTCTTAGGGAGCGTTTAAATTGGACCGAAGCAGAAATCGTAACAACATTTCAATCAAAATTTGGACCGGAAGAATGGCTTCAGCCATACACAGTGAAAGAAGTGGCTCGCAGAGCTGGGTTAGGTCAACAAAATATTGCGGTATGTGCACCTGCTTTTTCAGCAGATTGTATCGAAACTCTAGAAGAAATTAATGAAGAAATCAAAGACAGCTTTATAGGGGCTGGTGGAAANCACTTTACCTACATACCCTGTTTGAACGACGACANAAAACACATCGAAGTATTATCAACCATAATATCAGAAAATTTACAGGGCTGGATAACATAAAAGTGTTATGATTAGCTTAAAACCTAAATCATAAGTCTCATAGAGCCAGGCAGTACCTACTAGCTTCTAACTTTACGTTGAAGATAAAATAACTAAGAGCAACAACAAAAATAATGGCAAAGCTGCTCCATCAGCAGGGACTGCTGTAGATTCTATTTTTTCTGCAACAACTTCAGGGTCCATTACTGGTTCACTAGTATCTCCAGCATTTGCACCCGATGCCAATAAAAGGCAAATGGCTATTATTCCAAATTTCTTCATTTTCGTATTCCTTAACAAAATATCTGCGATNCTAAAGTTTTATGACTCAAAAACCTCAATGCCTTAATGCCTTAATNTTTAATAGATTTTCAGTTATGTCAAATTAACAAAACTTGCGTACCGACCTTAGACAATTCATATAATTCAGATATTTGGTCGTTATATAAGCCAATGCATCCATTAGAAGATCGTCGTCCAATTTTACGAGTGTCGTGTGTTCCATGTATTCTNTAAAAAGTCCATGATAGATAGAGNGCGTGGGAACCCAGTGGATTTTCTGGTCCTGGACCAATAAAGTCTGGCCATTCTGGATTACGCTTTTTCATTTCGGGTGTTGGTGCCCATGAGGGACCCTCTACTTTTTTTACCACCCGGGTNCGACCCTTTCGGGTTAAATCATCCGAAATAGGTACAGATGTTGGATAAAGTCTATAAACTTTTTCATCTTCAGACCAAAAATGAAGTGCGCGTGAACTAATATCAGACAAAATAGCTCCATTTTTCAGNTTTTTAAAATAAGGCCGCCAATCGAGCACTCTAAAGCTACTAATGTTTCGTTTTGTTTTTTTCGTTACAACGGGTTCAATTTCAATCGGATCAGGAAAGCCTGTATCTTGTGCAATTGCAAAAGACCCTGTAAGACAGGCTGCCCCAGTCAAAAAACTTCTTCGCGCAAGCTTTGTTTTTTTTTCACCCATAATCTTCACACTCCAAAGATTTTAGAACCCTCTANCGCAAAACTAAGTAANCTTCAAATCAAAGAGCTATTATTTTAAATTTCTCTGTAATATTAGATCTTATAGAACAGGCACCCACGCTAAGATAATGTACAGTATTAGGAATTAAGTATGATTTTTCGCCACTTTATAGCTTTTTCATTTCTATTACTAACCGGGTGTGAGCTCTCAGGTAATATAGGACCAGATGGCCAACCTCTACGACGCATATATTACATAAACTCNTACGACACGGGAAAAATACAGTTCAACCTACTAGATGGGATAAATACTATTCGTAATGCTAGNGGACTCGNCCCTGTTAAATTAAGTGCAGAACTAAATGCAGCGGCTGCAACACACTCACGTGATATGGCAATGCAAAGCCGGGCTTGGCACTTTGGATCTGATGGATCTTCTCCCTTAGAGCGAATTAAACGCGTNGGTTATAATGGCAGGATGCTTGGAGAAAATATATCAGAAACCTTTGAATCTGAATTAGAAACCCTTGCTGCCTGGATGGAAAACCCNAACACCAGAGGTATAATTATGTCTGAGGCAATAAGGGAGGTTGGTTTTAGCTGGCACCAAGAATCAAATGGGAAAATTTGGTGGACTTTAGTTACAGGAGTCCCAAATCCAACTTAAGGAAAAATTGATATCTTTGTTCCTATTTCCACCATGGAGTAGATTTCTTCTATTTCACGATTGGAAACCGCAATACAGCCCCAGGTCCAGTCCTTTCGAGNAAACCAATAACGACGCGGCGTTCCATGAATAAAAATATCTCCACCAGGGTTTTTTCCTTTGGCATTAGCCCTATCTGACGNATTTGGATATGATATTCCAACAGACAAATGATATTTGCTATCTGGGTTTTTCCGATCGATGTAATANTCACCCTCTGGTGTTTTCCCATCNCCTTCAAATTGTTTTTTTCCAATAGGNGCAAAACCAAGTTTAAAATTATATTTCTTCACCACAACGCCTTGGTTAATAAGTAACATTGTCCTATCTGCTTTGAAAACCTGAATATTTGTGACTTTAGGCAACTGACTATGCCTAAAACTGGAGCANGACGCCAATAAAATAATTATGCTGAACACTAATAAAGCTTTAAATGCCCGCATGAGCCCTCGCCACGATTGGATTTACAGCCTGTCTATCGCAGCCATATTTAAAAGCAACTCAACTAGTGNTNTTTTAGAAACAGCCCATCACTTTTCTTGTCAATTTTGTACTTATAAAAAAATGTGTGTTGGGTAATAGGTTCTAATTCATGAGTACAATTTGAATTTCTAAAATTTTTCTNTGGCAGATCTATACTTTACGAAAATGCGCTACGATTTCGATATGTGGTGACCAACGAAATTGATCCACCACCTCTAACCAGTTGATAAAATAGCCGCCAGCACATAATATGCTAGCGTCTCGAGCAAAAGTTACCGGATCACAAGAAACCATGGCAATGTCTTGAACTTTACTTTGAGCTAATTGAGCGACCTGTTTTTCAGCACCAGCCCTTGGGGGGTCAATTATTGCTGCTTTAAATTGCGCCAAATCCGAATGTGGTATCGGATTGCGAAACAGATCTCTTACCTCCGTAGAAACTTTTTTTATAGCCTGCGTATGGCGGACCCCATGCTCAACGGCATCCAAAAGCACCCTATCGCTTTCAACAGAATGGATATTTGCAAACTCTGCAACCGGAAGACCTAAAGTGCCCGCCCCCGAGAATAGGTCAATAATTAAATCAGCTTCTTTGAGGGCCCAAGAAACAGCATTTTGCAAAGCTTGTTCACCATGAAGTGTTGCTTGAGCAAATCCCCGAGGTGGTGGTACAATCCTAACTTTGCCAAACACTAAACTAGGTTCCTGATGTTGACAGATAATCTCATCATCGAGCGAAAGTCGCGCAACATTATTTATTTTCGCCCATTCCGCCATCCACTCCAGATCAAGACCTGAAAAACGCTCAATGCCTTCAATAGAAATATCAACCCCGGTGTTTGATGAAAGCACCCAAAACCCAAGTTGGCCCTTGCGTGAGCCAAAGCGCGCTGTAAAAAGCTCAAGCGCAGGGATTATTGCTAGAATTTCAGGTGCCAGCACTTTGCACGATTCAATCGGTTGAATAACATTGCTGGCTTTGCCAAAAAAACCAACTATGGATCCACTTTTTGTTCGCTTGCCACTGAGCTTTGCTCGTCTTCGACTGTTTTCTGGTGAGGTATGGATAGCTTGGGCTTTAGCCGTAATGCCTTTGGTCGCTAAAGCCTGGATTGTTACTTCTTGCTTCCAACTAGAAACAAAGTTTGGATGTGCGTGATGCATCGCACAACCACCACAACGCTTAAACGCGCTACAAACTGACGCAATGCGTTTGTCAGACGACTTAACAATCCGAACATTCTCAAGCCGATTACCGTTTAAGTCACCAGAAACTATTTCGCCAGGTAAAGCACGCGCTACAAATATTGGACCATTAGCTAAACCATCACCCAAGTGCCCCAGGCGCTCAATTTCTAATTCCATTAGGGTTTTTTCATTGTCAAAAACCCACCAGATTGGTGCTGCCAGAAGCTAGCATAGGTCCCAGCCTCCGCAAGCAAACTAGCATGCGTTCCTTGCTCAACAATGCGACCCTCCTCAAGAACCACAATTCTATCCATCCGCGCAATTGTGGATAACCGATGCGCAATGGCAATCACAGTTTTTCCAGCCATAAGCCCATATAGTGTTTCAAGAATATCTGCCTCCACAGCGCTATCGAGTGCCGAAGTTGCTTCATCCAGAACTAAGATTGGGGCATTTTTTAAAATCACGCGTGCTAAAGCAATTCTCTGACGCTGGCCACCAGAAAGCTTTATACCGCGCTCCCCAACTTGTGCATTGTAACCCTTACGACCCTCTGGGTCTTGAAGGGTCATTATGAATTCATGGGCCTCAGCTTTGCTTGCAGCTTCTATCATTTCTGACTCTGTTGCATTGGGTCGGCCATATAGAATATTTTCGCGCACAGAACGATGGAGAAGGGAGCTATCCTGCTGCACAACTCCGATTTGAGAACGTAAGCTATCTTGAGTAACCTCAGAAATATTTTGGCCATCAAATTTAATAACACCCGCCTCAACATCATAAAATCGTAACAATAATTTGATCAGCGTAGACTTGCCTGCTCCACTGGCTCCAACCAACCCAATACTTTGTCCAGGTTTGATCTCAAGTGAAATATCTTGAAGCCCTCCAAAGTCTCGCCCATAGCGATGAGTAAGGTTTGAAATTGAAATATGGGCAGATTGAATCTGCAATTTCTTTGCATTTGGCGAGTCCACTAATTCAATTGGCGAAGAAATGGTTTCCATGCCCTCGCGAATTACTCCTAATTGGCGAAACACGGTTGTAAGCGCCCACATAATCCAGCCTGACATACCATTGATACGTGTGGTCAAGGCAGCACCCGCTGCAACCACACCAACGCTGGAACTACCAATAGTCCAAAGATAAATTCCCCAACCCACCACGCTAACCACTAATAAACCATTCAGCGTGACTAACCCAACATCCATAAGTGTATAGAGCCGCATCTCATATTGAAATGTTGTACGAGCCTTTTCAATCGCCTCTACACCATAATTCAATTCCTGATTATCTTGAGAAAACATTTTTACTGAATGTATGTTTGTGTAGCTATCAACGACCCGCCCAGTAACGGCGCTACGGGCATCAGAGAAAGCCTCTGATGCCGGTCCAACCCTACGAACAGTCCAAAAAACCAAACTGCCATATAGCCCAGTCCAAACTAACATGGGAATGGCTAGTCTTGGATCAGCCTCTGCCAATAGAAAAATTGCTCCTATCAGATATGCGATAGAAAAGGTAATTGCATCAAAAGCTTGGAAAACAACCTCGCCCATAGCTGGCGGGGTTTGCATTATCCGATTAGCAATGCGACCAGCAAAATCATTATCAAACCAACTAACTGATTGTCCCAACACGTGCTTATGGGCTCTGTATCTGACCAAAGTACCTACATTTGGGAGCATAGAATTGTTTTGTAACAAAGTATTAATGCCCTGGATAAGAGGCCTAAATGTCAAAATAAAAACAGCGACTAAAACGAGCTCAATCTTGTGTGTAGCCCAAAACTCAGCAGGCGTAGTATCTGATAGCATGGTAATCAACCGACCAAGGTACCAGATCATCAAGATTTCAATGGCTGCTACCAGAACTGAAAAACATGCTAAAACCCAAAATATCTTTTTAAAGGGTGCAAGATAATCACGCAAAAAAGGCCACAAACGCCGAGGTGGCGCATTACTAANAGGATAGGGTTGATATGGATCAACTAGTTTTTCAAAGAACCTAAACATTACGACACAAATTACACGNGTACGTCACATTGCCAAGACAAAGCTATTACTTATTATGTACAAGCACCTGTGTGATTAATTCTGACTTATTAAGCTGCATATTAGAAGAGATCCAAATCTCCTGCGCACTCCTAAGAACAGCTCCGAGCGCAGACCCCTCAAATAAATCGACAAAATCTGCTGCCTCGACTGGCAAATTTTTAGACGCCGAAGTTATGATCTTTTTATGCTCATCTTCAGTTGCTATTTTTTCAAGAAGAGCACAACGCACCAGCCATGAGTCCCAACCTGCCTTAGCTCCCAACAGATAACCGTGTTCCTGTGGCAACTCTGAGCTTTGTGCCAGGTGCCTTAACATTTTTATTTTTTTTATGATGGCTTTAGATAGTCGTAAGTTTTCTTGCATCTGATCGCCACCAACCAACGCCAACCGCCGTAAAGCGTCCGGCTTTAACCCCTTCTCCAAATCCACCAATAACGATAATGGCCTTGCATTGGCCCCAGGCAAAATGTGCTTTAGGATGCCTGAATTTTCCATAGCAGACAATGATGGTGCAGGATTTGACGCAGCTAGTAATTTAAAAAACTCTGACCCTATCCTTTCTTTAGAAACATTCGAGAGGCCTGACCCGAGCTTTGCGCAGGCAGCCAATCCCTCTGCATCTATTCCGCTTTTTAAACCTCCAAACCAAGCATGAAATCTGAAAAATCTCAATATGCGCAGGTAGTCCTCCTTAATTCGGGTTTGCGCATCCCCAATAAAACAAACACGCTGTTTTTTCACATCCTCTATAATTCCCAACGGATCAATAAGGGTGCCCTGGGAATTTGAATAAAGTGCGTTTATTGTAAAGTCGCGGCGAGCTGCATCTTCTTTTAAAGAAGTGCCAAACTGAACAACCGCGCGCCTGCCGTCTGTTCTGATATCTTTGCGAAAGGTTGTAATTTCAAAATTATGTCTTTCTAGACGAAAAGTAAGAGTTCCGTACGCCTCACCAGTTGAGATTGCCCTCATGTCCATTTCTTTGGCAAGTTTGTGCATATGTTGTGGTGTAGCATCTGTCGCCAGATCGACGTCCGTTGTACCAGCGTTCAGAATAGAGTTTCTCACACATCCGCCTACATAAAGAAGTCGAAAGCTGGCCTTCTCAAAGGCTAAAAACAAAGGTGAAAGGATGTCCTTTTTGAGGTTTCCAGTATTGATCTTCATATTTCGCCTAACTTCATAGCAAAGTTATACAAAATGCAGGCCGTAGCCCCCCATATATAATAAGGCCCGTAAGGCACAGTGTAATAGTTCCGTTTTCTTCCGTTCCAAATACGGTCCTGAATTTGAAAATTTTTAATATTGGTAATGTAGCTTAAAGGAACTTGAAAAATTTCTGTCACCTCATTTGGATCAGCCACACCAGTCCAGCTCCTGTCAATCCATCCAATTATTGGAGTAATTTGGAAACCTGTTACAGTCTCATGTGCTGGTAGTCGCCCTAACACCTCCACAACCTCTGCCTTTAAACCTATTTCTTCTTGTGCTTCTCTCAGTGCCGTTGCATCAATATTGGTATCTTTGTTTTCTCTCTTTCCACCAGGAAAAGAGATTTGACCTGGATGGTTTGATAAATGCGCAGCCCGTTTAGTTAACACAAGATATGTGCCATCAAATTGCCTTATAATAGGCAACAAAACACCAGCTTCTTTGGTTTGGCCACTACTCTTATAATTGCTGGAATTTAGGTCGAAATCCGACGTAGGCTTGGTTAGTTGAGCTATGGCTCGTCGAATATTACTCTTTGAAATTGTGGTCATCTAGCGAACCTGACTCAAACCCGAGCGTGTCTGGGTCAAAAGAATAGTGAGAACCACAAAATTGGCAATCAGCAGTTACCTGATTGTCCTCTGTAATCATGTAGCCAATATCTTTTGCAGAATATATTGACAAACTTTGCTTCACGCGCGCTCTTGAACAGGTGCAGCCAAAAATTATTTTTTGAGCATCAAAAACACGTGGTTTTTCTTCATGAAAAAGGAGCTGAATTAGCCGAATGGGGCTTAACGATGGCCCAACAAGCTCCAACTGCTCAGCAGTATCTAATAATAAATTTACTCGGTTCCAATTCTCATTTTCTTCTTCCCCCAAAAGATCTCCAGATTGTAACTTACCATCCATAGATTCTATTTCGTCAATTTCTACATTCTCACCAGCGGTAGGCATATGCTGAAGCATTATGCCCCCCGCTCGCCAGCCATTGGTGCCATCTCTTTCTTGAGAATGGCCAAACGCTAGTAAAAACCGTGACGGCAATTGCTCTGATTGTGCGAAATAGGTCTCTGCACAAGTCGAGAGAGAGCCTCCCGCGATTGGAGTTATTCCTTGGTAAGGCTTGGTATCTCTGCCCTGATCAATTAAAATAGCGAAGTAACCTTTTCCAATTTGCGAAAAACCATCCAAACTTGGTTCAATTTTTTCAGCATTAAAGCTTGCATAGGCACGAACACGAGCCGGCTGCTCATCAACATCAGGACCATAGTAATCCGTAGCTATTAATCGGACCGGACCATCACCTCGCACTTGAAGAGACAGCTTCCATCGAAGCTTCATAGTCTGCCCAATAAGCGTAGTTAACAAAACCATTTCTGCCACCAGCGCTTCAATCATTGGTGGATAATTATGCTGTGATAATACTTCATCTAGAACGTTATCTAATCGGGCCATACGTCCCCTAATGTCAGATAAATCAAGTTGGAAAGGTAATACCGTATCTTTAAAACTTGTTTTTTGAGAGCTTTTCATAATTTTTTTCCATAACTTGGAATTGCCATATCTTGTCCGTATAACCACGTCTAGATACACGCCAGCCATTGGAGATCAGTTTGCAGCGCTTTGATGCCAGCCCCAATCCAATCAGAAAGTATATACCTCGACCAAGTGTTTACGCCATTTTGCCAATGAAAGGTGGCGTTTTGGCGACCTTTCAGGCTGGAATACATAATGAATACCAACTTCCAGGCGGCGGTATAGATCTGGGAGAACAGCCCATTCAGGCATTACATCGCGAAGTTTTAGAGGAAACAGGCTGGCGCATAAACCGCCCCCTTTTATTCTTTCGTTTTAGGAGATTTGTGTACATGCCAGAATACGAGCTTTGGGCAGAGAAGATTTGCACTATTTACAAAGCCACGCCAGTGGCGCGATGCTCATCTCCTCGCGAAGAAAATCACTATCCGGTCGTTTTAAGCGCACAAAAAGCTATAAAATTATTAGCTGTATCTGGGGACCGACATGCGGTTTCCTTATTTTTTAAATGATCAAATCAACCATTGTTTCATCATCTGTTATATCCCTAATTGACATGCCCACTTTTTCTAACCTCTCAGATAAACCATGGAAATTCTCTGGTGAAGAGGTTTCAATGCCCAAAAGTACTGTTCCAAAATTACGTGCTGATTTTTTCAAATATTCAAATCTTGATATGTCATCATCAGGACCCAACAAACTCAAAAACTCCTTTAGGGCCCCAGGCCTTTGCGGCATACGTAAAATAAAATACTTTTTTACTCCCGAAAACCGTTGGGCACGCTCTTTTACCTCTGGCAATCTTTCGAAATCAAAGTTTCCACCTGAAGAAACACAAACAACTTTCTTACCTTTGATTTTGTGACGAATGTCTTTTAAGGCATCTAAAGCCAACGCCCCAGCAGGCTCCAAAACAATACCTTCAACATTAAGCATTTCTAATATTGTGGTACAAATCCGATCCTCCGGAACTGCTAGAACATGATCTACGTCGATGCCCTTCAGAAACTTAAATGTATGTTTTCCAATTTTTGCTACAGCAGCGCCATCAACAAAAGTATCTATTTTTTTAATCTTGGTAGGTTGGCCGGCGACTAAAGCAGCAACAAGGCTTTTCCCACCTGAGGGCTCCACAAAAAATATTTCTGTTTCCGGTGCCATTTCGCTTAAAAGACGGCGAGCGGACGAAGACAAACCTCCACCGCCTACTGGCACCACAAAAATATCCGGTGCACCACCTAATTGATCTATCATTTCATATGTGACCGTTGCTTGGCCCTCAATTACATCTAGGTCATCAAAGGGCGACAAAAAATGGCCGCCGNCCTCACCACAATAAGTCTGGCTGGCAGTCAAAGTATCATCAAAATAGTCACCAACAAGACGAACTTCGACCCATTCTCCACCAAACATTTTGGTCTTACTAATCTTTTGCTGGGGTGTCGTTACTGGCATGAATATAACACCGTTTTTCTTCATATGGCGACATACAAAAGAAACTCCCTGAGCGTGGTTTCCAGCGCTAGCACAAACGAAAATTTGTTTGTCTACTGCCTTGCTCATCGCATTATATGCGCCACGCAATTTGTAAGATCGTACCGGTGATAAATCTTCGCGCTTTAGCCAAATATCAGCCTTGTATAATGCAGACAGATGGTCATTTCGTAACAATGGGGTTTCTGAAAACAGTTCCCTCATGCGCTTTGTTGCAAGGGCAGTTTGATTGGTAAAGTTTGTCATGGGTGTGACTAGTGACCCAAACTATCAAAATGCGCAAGTTATAGCGTGAATGAACGNCTCTAAAAAATACTTGTCGCTTAAANGGATANCACTCGTTCAAGAACACCTTATGATTATATCTTAAATNAGTCNTATAAACTTGCTGACTATTCAAAAANGATGTACGCCCCCGCTAAATTAACCACAATACATTCGAATTGGACTATTTATGGGAGCACCTGAAAAAATTGTTTTGGCCTATTCAGGTGGATTAGATACATCAATAATCCTAAAGTGGTTACAAACAGAATATCGTTGTGAAGTTGTAACATTTACTGCAGATCTTGGCCAAGGGGAGGAACTCGAACCTGCTCGGATAAAGGCAGAAAAAATGGGCGCGTCTTCCGTCTACATAGAAGACCTAAGAGAAGAGTTTGTTCGTGACTTTGTGTTCCCAATGTTCAGGGCAAATGCATTATATGAAGGCCTTTACCTCTTGGGAACATCTATTGCACGACCCTTAATATCAAAACGACTGGTAGAAATTGCAGCTGTAGAAGGGGCAGATGCCGTAGCACACGGAGCGACAGGTAAAGGTAATGATCAGGTCCGATTTGAGTTAGCCGCCTATGCATTGAACCCAGAAATAAAAGTGATTGCACCCTGGCGTTACTGGGAGTTATCCAGTCGGTCTTCACTAATTGATTTTGCTGAGAAACATCAAATTTCTATAGCAAAAGATAAGAGGGGTGAGGCACCCTTTAGCGTGGATGCAAATTTGCTTCATACATCTTCAGAGGGTAAAATACTCGAAGACCCCTCCAAGGAGGCTCCCCANTACATTTATCAACGAACCGTGAGCCCTGAACTTGCACCAGACGTACCAGAGTATATTGAAATTGGGTTTAGGTCTGGTGATGCAGAATCATTGAATGGCGAAATTATGTCACCAGCCAAAGTTCTAACGGTGCTGAATGACCTAGGGGGCAAACATGGCATTGGAAGACTTGATTTAGTTGAGGGACGATTTGTAGGCATGAAGTCGCGAGGAATATATGAAACTCCAGGTGGCACAATATTGCTTGAGGCCCATCGTGGAATTGAATCAATAACATTAGATCGGGGCGCTGCCCATCTTAAAGATGAGCTAATGCCACGATATGCTGAGCTCATTTATAATGGGTTTTGGTATAGCCCAGAACGAGAAATGCTGCAGGCACTGATTGACAGCTCCCAAGAATACGTGACAGGAACTGTTCGGTTAAAGCTCTATAAGGGTTCTGTAAAAACTGTCAGTCGTTGGTCAGACTACAGCTTGTATTCAGAAGCCCATGTTACTTTTGAGGATGACGCTGGCGCTTATGACCAAAAGGATGCTGCTGGTTTTATACAACTTAACGCCCTGCGATTAAAATTATTAGCGGCCCGAAAACGACGCGGCCCATAGGCTTTAATTTGCATCAGATCAGTCAAGCCTCATTAACATAATCAATATTGTCTATTGGAATTTAAATTTAGAACTTCAGCTTGATGGCATTAAAATGGTCATACAGTCGATCGGCTAGTCTTAAAATATCAGAAAACTGATTACCCAGGTCCGGAATTGATTGTGTTGGCTTAGAAAAGCCAGTCGATTTGTGTACAGAATCGTACCAATGTGATGCCCACACCCCATCTTCAGCCCGGGGGCCTGCAACCCAGCTCAACATATCCACATCAAAGTCGATACCAAGCGCCTCACAAAGTGCTGAAAGTGCGGCCTTTGGATTCTCTAAAATGTCATCGCTATCAATCACAATGGGTTTCTGACCAAGCGATAAGCAATGGTCAAAAATATTTTTTTGCTGCTGAAAGCCTAAATCTTTTAGTGATGGGTTTTGTCGTTTCAATGCATAGCTAGAAATGACCTTAGCTGGCCTTCGGATCAAAAAAACATTTTTTTGCCAACCAATCCAGTCTAGTGGAAAACTCGGCAACATATGATGTGTTATAAGTTTCTGATACCAAATTTTATAAGGCCTAGGCACTGGCCCCATCAGTTTGGAACTTATTATATTTGGGTCTTTTGGCTGACTTCTAATAATGGCCTCATTCATGGGGTGTCTAACACCAGAATGGTGCAAGTATGCACCATAATAGGGTTCATCAGAAATTGTGGTATCTTTGCGATTGCCAAACGAATACATCAGCGCTGTAGACAAATTACGAGGTCCAGACCACATCGCTACTCTCATAACTCCAAAACCCTCATCAAAATTTCTTTATCCTTAAAACTAAATTCTAACCTTAAATTATAAGAATTATTACGCTATGATATGAGCTTAGTGTGTTGATGAAAACCGCTCATCGCTCATTATTAAAGTCCAAAACATCCACTAAGCTAGGAATAGCATCCGCGGTTCCTAATTTTGTTACTTTTAAAGCGGCTGCTTTGTTTGCAATGTTTAGTGCAGCCAGTGGATCTTTGCCCTGAGACAAAAGAGCTATAAAGTAGCCACAAAAGGTGTCTCCCGCTCCCGTTGTATCTACCACCTGAACAGGAATACCCTTGACTGTTATTTCAAGCTTTTTTTCAAAATTATGATAAACAGCGCCCTGCGATCCATGAGTAATTAATAAAGCATTTACGCCCAAATTGTTTAAACTCTTTACGTTGAAATGGTTTATTAAAGCAGCTGCCTCAATCTCATTGACACATAGAAAATCAATAAATGGGAGAATATCAGCCACTACCTCTGCATCAAAAGGAGCGGCAGAATAAACCACACGAGCCCCCCGTGATTTCGCAAGTTCTGCTGCCAGCCGTTGTTGAGAAGTTTCATTTTGTAAAACAAGCCAGTCAGTCGCCGAAATAGTGGCTAGCCAAAGCTGAACCTGATCAGAATCTATCAGGCGGTTTGCCCCTGGGAAAATAGTAATCGCATTCTCTCCATCATCTGCGATTGTTATAATCGCGTGACCCGAAGGACCTGAAAGACTTACAATCCGAGCAGTATCAACACCTGCTGAGCTGAGCTTCTCAACCATCCACTCACCGTCCTCGCCTACGGCGCCCAGATGGCGAACGCTTGAGCCAGCATTTTTCATTGCAACAGATTGGTTTACACCCTTGCCACCCAAACCGCGCTCAACCCTTGTCGCTGCTAGAGTTTCTCCTGGCCTGGGAATATGGCTTACATTGTAAAAATAATCAGCATTAATGGATCCAATATTATAGATCATCAACGAATGTTGCAGGCTGCAATAACGGCCATGTTTAAAATATCGCTCACCGCCGAAACTGTTGAGCAAATTTGAATTGGTTTATCAATACCAGTAAGAATTGGGCCAATGACAGTTGCTCCACCCATTTCCTGCAAAAGCTTTACTGAAATAGAGGCCGAGTGGCGAGCAGGTACAACGAGCACATTTGCTGGTCCCGAAAGGCGAGAAAATGGGTACTTTTTCATTTCATCAACATTAAGAGCTACGTCTACTGCCATCTCACCCTCAAACTCAAAGTCAACGCCACGCTGCCCCAAAACCTCAGGCGCTATCCTCATTTTTTCTGCACGTTCGGAAACAGGATATCCAAAGGTTGAAAAACTCACAAAAGCCACCCTTGGCTCCAAACCTAAAACACGTGCCACCCCAGCACCACGCTCTGCAATATCAGCTAAATCATTCTCATTTGGCCACTCATGCACTAATGTATCCGATATCAAAATAATTTTTCCTTTTGATAAAACAGCAGTTACACCAACGGCTCCATCGTGAGGCCCAACATCATAAACATGATTTATTAAATCAAGCACATATGCTGATTTTCTAGTAACCCCTGTTACCAACCCATCTCCATGGCCATGTGCAAGCATCAAGGAACCAAACACATGTCGATCCCTCCCAGCGAGCCGTTGTACATCTGTTAGATCAAAGCCTTTGCGATGAAGGCGGCCATAAAGATATTCTTTGTAAGTGTCTAAGTGAGGGGTCGTTGCAGCATTGGCAATCTCAATCTCATCCAGCGCATCACTAAGCCCCGCTTTTTCTAATCTTGAGCGCACCACACTCTCACGACCAACAACAATCGATTTTCCAAAACCCTCCCGTTGATACATGATAGCTGCACGCAGGACTCGCTCATCGTGACCTTCGGCAAATATCATACGCGCCTGTGCGGAACGTGCACGAGCATTAATGCCACGTAAAATACTAGCAGTTGGATCCATGCGAGTTTTTAGTGAAAGCTGGTAGCCCTCCATATCAACTATTGGTCGACGAGCAGCCCCCGTAGTCATTCCAGCCTGCGCAACCGCAGGAGGGATGCGGTATATTAGCCTGGGGTCAAACGGCGTTGGGATAATGTAATCTCGTCCAAAGCTTAACTTTTTTCCATAAGCCAATGCGACCTCATCTGGAACATCCTCCCGAGCCAACTCCGCCAATGCGTGTGCACAAGAAATTTTCATTTCATCGTTAATAGCTCTCGCATGAATGTCCAGTGCACCTCTAAATAAGTAGGGAAACCCCAGAACATTATTTACCTGGTTTGGATAGTCCGAACGGCCTGTGGCAATAATTGCATCGGCTCGAACTTCATGGGCTTCTTCTGGTGTGATTTCAGGGTCTGGGTTCGCCATGGCAAAAATTACTGGCTTTTCTGCCATCTGTTGAACCATTTCTTGAGTAACAGCACCTTTGACCGAAACCCCTAAAAATACATCCGCACCAACCATTGCATCATTTAATGAACGCATTTTTGTATCAATAGCGTGCGCAGATTTCCACTGGTTCATACCTTCTTTGCGGCCCTGATATATCACACCCTTTGTATCGCAAACGACACAGTTATTGTGTTTTGCACCCATTGATTTCAGCAATTCNATNCANGCTATTCCNGCNGCGCCGGCNCCNTTCAGNACAATCTTAACATCCTGNATTTTCTTGTTAGACAAATGCAANGCATTTATNAGGCCAGCGGCACAAATCACAGCTGTTCCNTGCTGATCATCATGAAAAACTGGTATGTCCATTGATTCTTTTAATGCTTGCTCAATAATAAAACACTCNGGCGCCTTGATNTCCTCAAGGTTAATTCCACCAAAAGTTGGTCCCATCAGTCTTACTGCTTTAATGAACTCNTCTGGGTCTTCTGTATCAAGNTCAATGTCAATTGAGTTCACATCAGCAAAGCGTTTAAATAAGACTGCCTTGCCCTCCATAACAGGCTTGCTTCCTAGTGCGCCAAGGCTGCCGAGGCCTAATACTGCAGTCCCGTTTGAAATAACTGCTACTAAATTACCCTTGTTCGTGTANTCATAAGCTAATTCAGGGTTTTCAGAAATCTTTAAACAAGGGACGGCTACACCTGGTGAGTAAGCGAGCGATAGGTCCCTTTGAGTTGTCATAGGAACAGTAGCATTAATCTCAAATTTTCCTGGTGTTGGCTNCAAATGAAATGCTAGAGCATCTGCATCAGTTAGCTTGCTGTTTGCCATTTTACCACTCCTTATTCACTTAACCTTTTACTCGCCTAGCAATCCAACGACAACCGCTTCCTTTTGCTGCTATCTTTGCTTAAACTCATTCTGGTGCGGAGGTGTTTCTTGAAAAAACCAGAGTATTCCATAACGCCAATGATGGCACAGTTTTCTGAAATAAAGAAAGAGTACCCTCTTGCATTACTTTTTTATCGAATGGGTGATTTCTATGAATTATTCTTTGATGATGCTGTTATGGCCTCACAGGCACTAGATATCGCACTAACACAGCGCGGCAAGCATTTAGGTGAAAATATACCTATGTGTGGTGTGCCCGCACACGCCTCTGAAGGATATCTTTTAAAATTAATCAAAAAGGGCTTCAGGGTTGCTGTTTGCGAGCAACTGGAAGATCCAAAAGAGGCCAAAAAAAGAGGCTCAAAATCCGTTGTAAAGCGTGGCGTTGTCCGCTTGGTTACCCCAGGAACTTTAACAGAAGATAACCTACTTAACCCTAGGAAGAGTAATTTTTTGATGGCCTTTGCGAGCGTTCGAAACGAGTGTTGCCTTGCTTGGGTTGATATATCGACTGGTGACTTGCGTTANAGAAATTGTCCGTTACCNCATTTAGGGCCAGAACTGGCTCGGCTTTCTCCCGCTGAGGTGATTNTTTCTGAAGAAACNGCGAGTGACATTCATGAGGTTTTTTCCGAATCAGGAACATCTTTAACAAAACTTTCTCAAAACACTTTTGACAGCGATGCTGGTACAAAAAAGCTTTTAAATACATATGGTGAGGCAGAAATCGAGGCTTTAAAAAGCCTAACCCGCGCAAATACGGCGGCACTTGGCGCTTTAATTGAGTATTTAAACACCACTCAGAAAGGACAAATGCCTCTGTTACAATTTCCCATTGGCGAGTCACCAAATGATTATGTCTCAATAGACACCGCAACTCGCCGAAATCTTGAAATCACAGAGACTTTAAATGGCGAACACCAAGGCTCTTTATTGTCCGTNGTGGATAATACAATTACTGCGGCAGGGGCCCGACTTTTATACCAAAGAATCACAACACCCTCCCANCACATTAAAACGATTTCTGATAGGGCCGAAACTGTTCAGTTTTTTTGTGAAAACANTGNCATGCGTACAGAGTTGCGGACNATCCTAAAGCACCTNCCAGACACTGAGCGCGCACTGAGCCGTTTAGCNCTTGGGCGCGGTGGACCNCGTGATTTATTAGCGCTCGTCAATGGTGCCACACAAGCAAAAAGAGTAAACCAATTATTATCAAACACCCAATTGCCAGANCTCCTTGANAATATAAACCCAGACCTAATAGGTCACGACTTATTATGTGANGAATTAGCTAAAGCTATAACTGAAACCCCNCCACTTTCAGNCCGAGATGGAGGTTACATTGCTTCAGGNTATTCAAAAAAGCTTGATGACGTACGAGCCTTANGAGACAAATCAAGAGAAATTATAGCAGAAATGCAGGCAACTTACTCTGGTTTTTCCAATATCTCATCTTTGAAGATTAAGCATAATAATGTCTTGGGTTATTTCATTGAAACACCCGCTGCACACGCTCAGAAAATGCTTGCATCACCACTTAGTGATACGTTTATCCATAGGCAAACAACTGCTAACTCTGTGAGGTTCACTACCGTAGATTTAGGAGAGCTGGAAACAAAGATATTAAACGCTTCTGGTCAATCTATCAGCTTAGAACAAGAACTTTTTNACCAGTTAGAAAAAATGGTTTTGGCNCAGGCGGTGACTCTTCAAGCTCTCTCCTTTTCGATAGCTGAAATTGACGTTGCTTCTGCCTTCTCGGAATTAGCTATNAACGAAGGTTGGATAAGGCCAACTATTACAATCGGTCGGGATTTTTTTGTCGATCAAGGTAGGCATCCAGTTGTTGAAGCCACTTTAAAANACAGCTCCTCATCAATTTTTGTAGGAAATGATTGTAATTTAAANAGCAANGATGAAANTATTTGGCTTCTAACAGGCCCAAACATGTCAGGAAAGTCCACATTCCTTCGTCAAAATGCTTTGATTGCCTTACTTGCACAAGCTGGATCATATGTTCCCGCCACCCAAGCAACAATTGGAATTGTCTCACAAATATTTAGTCGAGTAGGTGCTTCAGATGATCTAGCGCGAGGACGCTCAACATTCATGGTNGANATGATAGAAACNGCCGCAATACTTAATCAAGCTGATGACAGGGCGCTAGTAATTTTAGATGAGATTGGAAGAGGCACTTCCACCTATGACGGACTGTCTATAGCTTGGGCAACCCTTGAGTACCTTCATGACTTTAACCGATGCCGCGCTTTATTTGCAACACATTATCATGAACTTACCCAGCTATCAGCAAAACTTAAANGGGTAGAAAATGCNACCGTAACNGTTCGGGAGTGGGAGGGTGACGTTATATTTCTTCATGAAGTTAAAAAGGGCGCTGCAGACCGNTCCTATGGTGTACAGGTAGCGAAGCTAGCAGGTCTACCAGCGCCTGTTCTGGATCGAGCAAAGGTTGTACTTNATGCGCTAGAAAAGGGGGAAAGAGAGGGTTATGGNAAGCAAAAGGCTCTGATCGATGACCTGCCGCTGTTTTCAACAATCCCAGCAGCCCCACCAATTGGCCCCTCAGCCATTGANAAAGCTCTTGAGGAAGTTCAGCCTGACACATTAAGTCCAAAAGATGCCCTAGATCTTATCTATGAACTTAAATCAAAATTAAAATAAACAGGGAATTACGCCTGTGGATCTTTTAGTTCTAATTATCAAATTGTGAAAATACTCTCACTCAGGCGTTGATGAGACACCAACCTGAGCTGGCCTCAAAAGCCTATCGTGTAGCATGAAGCCCTCTGCCATTACCTGAATTATATCACCAGCTTTTGTTCCAGGGACAGAGGCCTCAAACATCGCCTCATGATCCTGCGGATCAAACTTGTCTCCTACCTCTGGTGCTATTGGCTCAATTCCGTGTTTTTTAAAAACATTTAAAATTTCGCGCATCGTAAGCTCAACGCCCTCTATTAAAGCAGCGGCAACATCACGTTGATCATCTGTTACGACATCAAGGCCACGCTTTAGATTATCATAAACTGGAAGTAAGTCTCGAGCTATCTTTGTTCCACCATAATTTTCTGCTTCTCGCCGATCCTTTTCACTTCTTTTTCGTGAGTTTTCAGCATCCGCCAGAGCGCGCATCCACTTATCTTTCAATTCATCACGCTCAGCTTTTAAGGAATCCAGCTCAAGCTCTTCCTCAGTATGCTCTTCCTCACCGAACACTTCCTCTTCAGCCAGACTAATGTCCTGGAGGAACTCATCTTCATTTTCTTTAGCCATAGAGANCTAACCTCGATCAGATAAAACGCGCCCAACCATCTGAGCGGTATAATTAACAATTGGTACTATTCGACCATAGTTGAGCCGAGTGGGCCCGATTACACCAATAGCACCCACAACCTTTCGGTCACTGTCCATATAGGGAGAAACTACCAAAGAGGAACCCGAAAGTGAAAAAAGTTTGTTCTCTGACCCAATAAAAATGCGAACACCCTCTCCAGCCTCTGTTAATTCGAGGAACTCTGCAATATCCCGCTTCCGTTCCAAGTCGTCAAATAACACGCGAACACGATTCAAGTCGTCAGCTGTACCTGCGTTTTCTAACAAGTTAGATCTCCCCCTAACAATCAAACGCTCATTGTCTCCACCCGCGTCTTGCAGGACCGCAACACCCGATTTAACTAAAGCTGTTGTCAATGTATCAAGCTCAGCTCGATGTTTTTGAATTTCATTCATGATTGTTGACTGAAGTTCTTGAAGAGTTTTTCCTTGGCCGATTGCATTCAGGAAATTAACTGCTTCTCGCATTTGACTGGGTGTTTGGCCCGGTGGAGGCCGAAAAACACGGTTTTCTACCTCTCCATTAGCAAAAACCAATACAGCCAGAGATCGATCCGTGGCTAAAGAAACAAACTCTATGTGTTTTATTGGAGATGACTTCTTGGGAGCAAGAACCAGTGACGCGCCTTGTGTAAGCCCCGATAACGCTTTTGATATTCGATCGAGCATATTGTTTATGTTGTCATCCTCACCCATAGTCGCTGAGATTTTTCGTTGGTCTGCCTCATCAGGGTCACCAACCTCCATGATACCGTCGACAAACATCCGCAAGCCAAGCTCCGTAGGCATGCGGCCAGCTGAAGGATGTGGGCTGTCTAGTAAGCCCAGGAACTCTAAATCTTGCATTACATTTCTAATTGTTGTGGCGCTTACTTGGTCGGTCATTTGTTGTGTCAAAGTACGACTTCCCATCGGCTCACCAGAAGAAAGGTAGCTTTCTACTATGCGTTGAAACACTTCACGGCTGCGAGTGTCCATTTCAGAAAAAAGCTCTTCAGAAGAATCCATTAACCTAACCCTTGCAATTTGGGGTGTGCATCGCATATTCGCGCATCATAACAGGGAGGACAAGACATGAGGCCGTCTGGACGAAAATTAAATCAAATGCGAGACATTATAATCGAAACAGACGTAACTCGGCATGCTGAAGGGTCCTGTTTAATTAAATGCGGGGATACCCATGTGCTTTGCACAGCAAGCCTAGAAGACCGAGTTCCAGCTTTTTTAAGAAATTCGGGGTTGGGTTGGGTAACAGCAGAGTATGGAATGCTTCCGCGAGCAACCCACACCAGAATGAGGAGAGAAGCAAAGAATGGTCAATCTGGCCGTACACAAGAAATTCAAAGGTTAATTGGACGTAGTTTGCGCGCTGGCGTAGATCGAGTGGCACTAGGCGAAAGACAGATTAGTGTTGATTGTGACGTAATACAAGCAGATGGCGGTACGCGTTGTGCTGCAATCACTGGTGGGTGGGTGGCCTTAAAGCTGGCTGTTGATAAGCTAATTAAGGCAGGTGACATCAAAACCAATCCACTAATAGATCCTGTAGCAGCCGTAAGTTGTGGTATTTATGCTGGCCAGCCAGTTCTTGATTTAGATTATCCTGAAGATAGCGAGGCGGCTGTAGATGGTAACTTTGTGGTTCTGGGTTCAGGTAAGTTAGTTGAAGTCCAAATGTCAGCAGAGGGCTCCACGTTTTCAAGAAACCAAATGAATGAACTAGTAGACCTTGCTGAAATTGGCATTGCTCAATTAGTAACAGAACAGAAGTCTGCTACTTCATAATGCGTAAGCTCACAGAAACAGAAATAGTTTTAGCAAGCCACAACAAAGGAAAGCTGAGGGAGATCCAGTTGCTCCTTATGCCCTATGAAATTAAATGCTTGAGCGCTGGTGAGCTCGGAATAGACGAGCCTGATGAAACAGAAAATACTTTCTCTGGAAATGCTCGCATTAAGGCACATTTTGCCGCCAAAGCCTCAGGTTTGCCTGCCTTGTCAGATGATAGCGGAATTTCTATAGATGCGTTAAACGGAAAACCTGGTGTCTATACTGCTGATTGGGCCGAAACAAAGGATGGCAGGGACTTCAATATAGCGATGCAGCGGGTCTGGAGGTTATTAGAAGAATGCGGTGCTCCAAGCCCAAGATTGGCACAATTCAATTGTACGCTCTGCTTGGCCTGGCCCGATGGACATGATGAAATATTTGCTGGCATCGCACCTGGTCAGGTTGTCTGGCCTACACGGGGTGAGCATGGTTTTGGTTTTGACCCAATGTTTCAGCCAGAAGGATATTTAAAAACTTTTGCAGAAATGCTACCTGCTAAAAAACACCCCCTGACTCATCGAGCAGATGCTTTTTCTAAATTAGTAGCTGGGTGCCTTGAATAAGGATTGGCGCAGTGGTGGGTTCGGGCTATATGTTCATTGGCCCTTTTGTGAGGCTAAGTGCCCTTATTGTGATTTTAATTCCTACGTTGATTCGAGTGTAGATACCCAGATCTGGGAGAAATCGCTTATTTCAGAATTAGACCGCAACGCCAAACACACAAAAGGCCGAATACTTAATTCCATATTCTTTGGAGGGGGAACACCAAGCTTAATGCCTGCATCCCTTGTGGAAAAATTAATATCAAGGGCTTTCGAGCACTGGACTCCGGCAAATGACATTGAGATTACCCTGGAGGCTAATCCGTCATCAGTTGAAGCAAATAAGTTCTTGGGTTTTAAAACTGCTGGTGTCAATAGAATTTCTATTGGAATTCAGGCACTTAACGATTCAGACCTCAAAAAGCTTGGAAGGCTACATTCTGTAGATGACGCTATGAGGGCACTAGAAATAGCTAATCACAACTTTAACCGTGTTAGCTTTGATTTAATTTATGGACGTCAAAATCAATCCTTGCCATCCTGGAGTTCAGAACTAAAAAAAGCGTTGTCCTTACATAGTGGGCATCTCTCTCTTTATCAGCTGACAATTGAGCCAGGGACAGCGTTTGGTTACCGAGCTAAAGCGGGAAAGTTAAGTGGTATGCCCAATGAAGACCTTTCTGCTGATATGTTTGAGTTTACAAACACAACCTGCAATGCGGAAGGTCTCAATTCCTATGAAATTTCTAATTTCTCTTCTGAGGGTTTGGAATCCAAACATAACTTAATCTATTGGATGGGTGGTGACTATATAGGTATTGGCCCTGGCGCCCATGGAAGAATTACTGTTGGTGATACGAGGTTTGCAACAAAAACAATACTAGCTCCCTATGCCTGGTTGAATGGAGTTCACCTTAAATCAAATGGAGAGCTAAGTCATGAAGTTCTTTCAAAAAAAGACCATGCTAATGAACTTATTATGATGGGGTTGCGTCTAAAAACAGGTGTTTCTAGGTCAAGAATAGAAACTGTTGCTGGCAAAAAATTTAATTTGCCAGCTGACCTGATTGAACTGGGGCTTTTAGAAACTTCTGATGATTTTATAAGGGCCACCATTTCTGGGCGAGCGCTTTTAAATCAACTAATACAAAAGCTCATGTTTTAAAATTTTGTTAAATGACGGCACAAATCGTCAAGTTGTTCCAAGTTTTTATACCGTATATTTATTTCACCAAACTCTTGGTTAGGTCTATGAAGTATTGATACAGCCATTTTAAGCGCAGCAGACAGATCCCCCTCAAGAAGCCTGGTATCTGCATCCTTACTTTTTTGACCCAAGCGCACCGGTTTTTCACCAAAACGCTTTTTTACAAGGCTTTCTGTCTGCCTTACGGACAGACCACGAGATAAAATAAGTTTAGCTATTTCTGAGGGATCTTTACTGGTGATAAGTGCTCTAGCGTGTCCACTTGATATTTTTCCTTTTATAACAAGATCTTGAACATCATTTGGTAATACCAGAAGCCTGAGGTGGTTGGCGATATGAGGTCGTGACTTTCCAAGGGCCTGCGCCACTTGGTCTTGTGTATGACCAAATTTTTCCATCAATTGACGATAACCAGCAGCCTCTTCTATTGGATTTAAGTCTGCCCTTTGAATGTTCTCAATAATAGCTATTTCCAGGACGTCTTCATTTGAAAACTCACGAACAACCACTGGTATTTGGTGAATTTGTGCAATTTGAGAAGCTCTCCAACGTCGTTCACCAGCAACAATTTCAAATTCTCCATTTTTATTGGGGTGTGGCCGCACAACAAGTGGCTGTATAATTCCCTTAGATCGAATTGAATCTGCAAGATCGTTAAGATCATTCTCAGCAAAATAGCGGCGTGGTTGATTTGGGTTGGGATTAATTTTTTCGATTGGTACCAATGTTTCAAATTTTGTTGAAGTCGCTGTTTTTAAAACTTCTTTTGGATTTGGTTCAATATCAGCCATGAGTGCAGAAAGTCCCCTACCAAGGCCCCTTTTCTGCTTACCAACATTAGACATTTTTAACTCCCTTTATTTGGGTCGCAAAAGTAATTCTTCAGCTAAAGCGCGATACGCTGCAGCTCCCTTAGATTTAGTATCATAACTCAAAACTGGCATAGAGAATGATGGGGCCTCACTAACACGCACATTTCTTGGAATAACTGTTTTAAAAACGAGTTGCCCTAGGTTTTTGCGTGCATCATCTTCAACTTGTAAAGACAATCCGTTACGGGAGTCGAACATTGTAAGGACAACTCCATCTATTCTTAAGTCTGGATTGCCCGAACTACGAATTTCTCGAACGGATAATAAAAGCTGCGATAGCCCCTCAAGCGCATAAAACTCACTTTGCAAAGGTATTATCAAAGAGTCGGCCGCAATAAGGGCATTAACCGTTAAGACACTCAAAGATGGCGGACAATCCAAGAAGACGTAGTCATAAGGGTCTAGTGCTGAATTTTTTAGAGCGATCTCTAGCAATTTACTTCTGTCCTTCGTGGTTGCAAACTCAATGTCTGCCGAACTTAAATCCACCGTAGAGGGTATAATGTAGAGATTTTGCACATCTGTCTCAATTATAAACTGGCCCTTAATGAGGCCCTCACTAAGCACGTCGTAAGTTGTAAACTCCCGCTCATCAGCCAAGGAACCGAGACCCGTAGAAGCGTTTCCTTGGGGATCTAGGTCTAAAATCAATACCTTATAGCCCCTTTCAGAAAAGGCCGCTGCTAAATTAAGAGTGGTCGTTGTCTTACCAACGCCACCTTTTTGGTTCGCAAACGCTATTACTTTAGGTTTATTTATTTGCACGACAGACATTCCTAATAATTAAAATCACACCATCAGCGCTTGTCTTACTTTGTACCACATCACAATCAAATGACCACTTATCCCGTGCTAGTTTAAGTTCGTTAGAAAAAGCTTTTCCTTTCATAAACAAACAAACAGTATCTTTATCAATAAGATGTTCCGAAAGATCTAGTAGTTTTGGAAGTCCAGCAAGGGCTCGACCTGAAACAACAGACGCGACTTCAATGGAAGACGATTCTATTCTTATGTTTTGAACTTCGCAGTTAAGATCAAGCTGTGTAATTACATGTCGCAAAAACACAGCCTTTCTTGAGTCACTTTCAACCAACACTACCTTCGTTGAGTGAGACAAGGTCTTTAGTAGTATAGCAACAACAATTCCAGGGAAGCCACCTCCACTGCCCAAATCTACCCATGATGACCCAACATCTGTTAAACGTACTATTTGAGCTGAATCTTCAATATGGCGATCCCAAATATTTTCCAAATCGCCTGTAGAAACTAAGTTAATGGCTGGGTTCCACTTAACTACAAGGTCTACGTAGTCCTCTAATTGCTTGATTGTTTCACGTGAAACATCTGGGAAGCATTGAAGAAACCCCTTTTTCATATAACTTTTTTTAGTTCGGCGCTCTTAAGTGCCAGCAGTATTGCAGTAAGCGCTGCTGGGGTTACACCTTCAATATTTTTTGCAGCGCCAAGAGATGTGGGCCTAGCAAGTGAGAGCTTACTGATCATTTCTGACGATAAACCTGATACAAGGCTATAATTAAAGTTCTTCGGTATCTCAACTCCAAGATCCTTAGCTAAAGCCTCAATATCGCGTCTTTGCCTGTCAATATAAGTAACGTATAGAGCCTCACAGGCTGCTTGCTTTTTTATTTGCTTTGGCCAATTTGCAAGTAGTGGCTCTAATTCAGCTATATTTTCAACGGAAACCCCTGGTATTGCCAATAATTCATGGCCATTTCTGCGACGCCCATCCAAACCAAGCTCTATTCCAGCTAATCTAGCTTCATTTGGAGACACAGACATATCAGATAGCACACGCTTACAAGCTGTTAAATTTTCAAATTTTTCTGAAAAGGCTTTATAGCGGTTTTCAGATACACACCCGGACAACCATCCCTGCTCTGTAAGCCTCTGGTCCGCATTATCAGCTCGCAACTTTAGACGAAATTCTGCCCGAGATGTGAACATTCTGTAGGGCTCAGATGCTCCACGTGATGTGAGATCATCAATCATAACACCTATGTAACTTGACGACCGGTCAAACTTTACCTCTGGTACCCCTTTTATTTTTTTTGCTACTCCTATGGCCGCAACAAGACCTTGCGCAGCAGCCTCCTCATATCCAGTGGTTCCATTTATTTGCCCAGCCAAAAATAAACCACCAAGCAGATCTGTCTCTAAATCACCAGATAACCCTATTGGATTCATAAAATCATATTCTATAGCATAGCCCGGCTGTAAAACCTCTACACGTTCTAGGCCAACTATAGATCTTACGTATTGATGTTGTAAGGTTTCAGGCAACGATGTTGAAATGCCGTTTGGATAAATGTGGTTTGTTTTTAAACCTTCTGGCTCCAAAAATATCTGGTGACTTTTTTTGTCTGGAAAGCGGGTAACCTTATCTTCAATAGAGGGACAATATCTTGGCCCAACACCCACTATATGCCCACTATACATGGCTGATTTACTTAAGTTTTCCTGAATAATATCATGAGTGTTCTGGTTTGTATGTGTAATCCCGCATGACACCTGCCTGACGCTTGGGGATTGGGATAAAAATGATAACATTACAGGATCATCGTCTGCGGGCTGAACCTCCAATACGTCCCAGTTTATGGTATTTCCATTCAGCCTAGGTGGAGTGCCTGTTTTTAGTCTTCCAAAACCAGCCCCTAAACTCTCCATCTGACCCGATAGATGTTTTGCTGCATTTTCACCCATTCGCCCAGCAGACACGCGCTGATCACCTATATGTATTACCCCTCGCATAAAGGTCCCAGCGGTCAATATAACAGTACGTGAATATACTTCGGTTCCATCAAACAGCGTCACCCCATCGACACAACCACCTTTAGACAAGAGCCCCGACACCTCACCTTCGATAGTCGTAAGTTTTTCTTTTGCTAAAAGCTTTTGAATCGCCTTAAGATAAAGCTGTCTGTCTGATTGGGTGCGTGGGCCTTGTACTGCGGGACCCTTGCTTCGATTGAGAAGACGGAACTGTATCCCTGAAACATCTGCAGCCTTTCCCATAATCCCATCAAGAGCATCAATTTCACGAACAAGGTGGCCTTTTCCCAGCCCGCCAATGGCGGGATTGCATGACATAGACCCTATTTTTGACTTATCTAGAGTTACAAGCGCAGCATTAAGGCCATATCGACAAGCCGCATGAATAGCTTCAGATCCAGCGTGACCACCGCCAACAACAATAACATCGAAATGTTTCACGTGAAACAGGCTCCCTATTTACCAAGACAAAAACTAGAAAATATTTCATCTAAAACACTTTCTATATCAATTTTTCCAAAAACAAAATCAAGCTGAGTAGATGCGAAGTACAGCTCTTGACTTGCCAGTTCATAGGGTAGGGGGTCTTGATCTAAAAATGTTTTAGTTTTTTTTAAACACTCATTGGCTGCCGTAAGTCCTTCGAACTGACGCTCGCGTATTGCTGCAACATCAACCATGGTTTCTTGTGATAGTTTTTTTCCTATTTGGTTCAACAGGTAAGACACACCCTCTCCAGTTTTTCCCGATACAGAAAACCCTGAAGACTTTCTCGTGTCCGCTTTATTTAACACAATTATATCGCTTGGTTTTTTTGCAATCAGTAACTTTTCTTTTTCATCAGAAACAAGAAAGACCTTAATATCAGCTATTTTTGATTTTTTGTAAGCCATTGATATACCAAGGCTTTCAATATCATCGTTAGTGTCTCTAAGACCAGCTGTGTCCATAAAGGTTACAGGTAAACCGTCTAAATCTACCCGTACTTCAATTACGTCACGAGTGGTGCCAGCGATATGAGAGGTAATTGCTACGTCTCTACCGGCTATCGAATTTAATAGAGTGGATTTTCCAACATTTGGCCTACCGACGATAGCTACGGTAAATCCATCCCGTATTTTAAAAGCTATGGTAGATCTTTCTAAAACAGAGGTTATAGAGATTTCAGTAGCTTCAATAAGGCGCCTAACCTCCAGGTGCAGATTGGCAGGTATTTCATCATCAGAAAAGTCAATACTTGCTTCTAACAGCGCGGCACCTCTCAAAAGATTTTCTTTCCAAACCTTACCTTTTTTTGAAAACTGGCCGCCCAACACCAGCATCGCCTGTTTACGCTGCATCTCAGTTTCTGCGTCAATTAAGTCTGATAGTGCTTCAACCTGATTTAGGTCTAAATTGCCATTCTCTAATGCTCGTCTTGTAAACTCGCCAGGTTTTGCCATTCTACAACCATTAGACTTTCCAAGCTCAGCAAGTAGCTTAGAAACCGTGGCCAAACCACCGTGAACATGAAATTCCACAACTTTCTCACCAGTAAAACTGGCACCTTCACCAAAACAAAGTAGAAGTGCGCGATCAATTAGGCCCCCATCGAGGTCAATAACTGATCTAAGGGCGGGCTTTCCAACAGGTGGCACCTTACAAAAGTTTGATGTTATATCAAAGGCTTGTGGTCCAGATAGTCGAATAATTGAAACCCCAGCCCGGCCTGATGCAGTTGCTTGAGCAAAAATAGTATCCATAACACTGTCTAAGTGTTCATTGAGTCAAAAAACTCTGAGTTAGACTTTGTTTGTTTGAGTTTAGATAGTAGAAATTCTATCGCATCTGTGGTGCCCATTGGATTTAGAATACGCCGTAAAACATATGTCTTTTGAAGATCAATTTTATCCACAAGAAGCTCTTCTTTTCTCGTTCCAGACTTTAATACATCCATAGCGGGGAACACACGCTTATCCGCAACCTTCCGATCAAGAACGATTTCTGAATTACCGGTACCTTTAAATTCTTCAAAAATTACCTCATCCATTCTGCTACCAGTATCTATTAATGCTGTCGCTATAATGGTCAACGATCCACCTTCTTCAATATTTCTGGCAGCGCCAAAAAACCTTTTTGGCCTTTGAAGTGCATTAGCGTCAACACCGCCTGTTAAAACCTTACCTGACGAAGGGACAACAGTGTTAAAAGCCCGCCCCAGGCGGGTAATGGAATCTAGAAGTATTACGACGTCTCGTTTATGTTCAACTAGTCTTTTTGCTTTTTCTATAACCATCTCAGATACCGCTACATGGCGAGTAGCAGGTTCATCAAAAGTAGAGCTCACGACCTCACCCTTTACTGACCTTTGCATATCGGTAACTTCTTCTGGCCTCTCATCGATAAGTAACACTATTAGATAACAGTCAGGATGGTTTTTTTCTATTGAGTGAGCAATATTTTGAAGTAAAACAGTCTTTCCCGTTCTTGGAGGAGCAACAATAAGAGACCTTTGCCCTTTACCTATTGGAGCTACTAAATCAATAATTCTAGCAGATCTATCTTTTACCGTTGGATCATCTATCTCCATATCAAACCGTTCATCAGGGTATAGTGGTGTTAGATTATCAAAAGCTACTTTATGGCGTGCTCGTTCAGGATCTTCAAAATTAATTTTTTCAACTTTAGTCATACAAAAATATCGTTCTGTATCAGCTGGGGCCTTAATTACACCTTCTATTGTATCACCTGTACGGAGTGAAAACTGTCGAATCATGTCTGGAGAAACATATATGTCATCAGGACCAGGTAAATAATTAGCTTCTGGTGACCTTAAGAATCCAAAACCGTCTTGTAGGACTTCTAAAACACCTTCTCCAGATATCTCTGCTCCATCCTCTGCTCTTTCCTTTAAAATCGAGAACATCATATCGCCTTTTCGCATGGTAGAGGCGTTTTCAATCTCTAGCTCTTTAGCCATGGAAAGGAGGTCTTTTGGAGTCTTAGCTTTTAAATCAGCTAAATTCACACGATCAATTGTCATAGGTATACTTTCATTCAAAAAGTTAGAAAATTTATTGTTTGTAGAAAGCCACTGACCCGAATGGGAGTAGTA
>NZVF01000039.1 GCA_002698165.1 Planktomarina sp.
TTCAAAATCCATTTTTTTATTTGTACCAAAATCATAAATGCCTATCACTGATGTCAAACTAATGTTCTTCCGAAAGCTAAAACTCAGTGGCCAGAACCGAATGGCGGCCTGTAAACATAAAAAGGTAGTTATTAATAAATAAATTATTTTCAATGGTTACCTTATTTGAACCTTATCGAAATTTTACACCAGGCAAAATGCTTAAGATTTCAAATATAAGGTTTGCCGCTGTTAATGCTGTATTTCCAGAAGTATCAAACATTGGACTTACCTCAACCATGTCAAAACCTATTATATTTAAACCGAGCAACGCTCGAATGAGCTCCATTGCCTGTGGAGTGGTGAGGCCACCAATCTCAGGTGTCCCAGTGCCAGGTGCATAGGCAGGATCAAGACTGTCGATATCGTAGCTGATATAGCACGGGTGATCTCCAATTCCATTTCTTATTTCTTTTCCTAATGGTGTTAAACTTTTATGCCAAATATCTGGTGCTGTGATCATGTTAAAACCCCACTCAGCCGGCTCTTTAAAATCTAAAGCAGTGTAGCCTGTGCCCCGCAATCCAACTTGAAACACTAATTCTGGCACCAAAAGTCCTTCTTCGTAGGCTCGTCGGAAAACTGTGCCGTGTGTTTCGCGCGTTCCGAACATTTCATCATTCACATCCGCGTGAGCGTCGACATGTACCAGTGCCAGAGGCCCATATTTTTTTGCGGCAGACCTTAAAATTGGTAAGGTGAGTGAGTGGTCTCCACCCATCGTAGCCGGTATAACTGAATAATCATTCAAGCGATCATAGGATGCCTCAATGATTTTCAAACTTTCAGACAAGGAAAAAGTGTTTATGGGAACATCACCTAGATCTGCGATCTGCAGGCTGTCGAATGGGGCCGCCCCAGTCTGTAAATTATATGGACGGATCATTGCACTTTCTTGTCGAATTTGTTTGGGTCCAAAACGTGTCCCGGACCTCCAACTTGTACCAATATCAATTGGCACGCCCATAAGGCAAACATCTAAACCTTCAGGGTTATTGGTCTCCGGCAATCGCATAAAAGTTTGGGGCCCTGAAAACCTGGCCATATCATTTCCAGAGATTGGTTGATTAAGCATAAAAATTTCCTAATTTACATTTTTCTTATTCTCACGTTGAGCACGCAAGTTAGTACAATAAAGGCACGTTAATTCCATTGCAGCATGCGCTCCAGCTATAGCAGTTGCTCCAGATACGTCATATTGTGGAGACACCTCAACGACATCAGCTCCAACCAGATTAATACCACTAAGCTCTCTTAAAATGCCCGCAGCCTGCGCAGATGAAAGTCCCCCCCATACCGGAGTTCCTGTTCCCGGTGCAAAGGCGGGATCTAGGCAATCAATATCAAAAGTCAAATAAACAGGATGATTTCCTACGATATCTTTAATCTGTGAAGCAGTCATGGAAGGTGTTTGAGAATGGACTTGCGGCGCTGCAATAACATGAACGCCAGCATTGAAATCATTGTGAGTACGTATACCTATTTGGACTGATTTATCTGGGATAATTAGCTCTTCTTTAAGCGCTTTATAAAACATTGTTCCATGGTCGATACGTTCCATATCATCGTCTGGCCATGTATCAGAATGAGCATCAAAATGTACTAGCGCAATTGGCCCAAACTTCTCCACAAATGCTCTCAATATTGGAAACGTGACATAATGGTCACCTCCAAAAGATAATACTCCACTTCCATGCTCAAGGATCCCCCTAATGTGATCCGTCAAACGTTTAGGAAAGGCTGCTACATTTGCATAATCAAAAGCGAGATCACCATAATCAACAATGTCAAAATCTAAGAGTGGATTAATGTCCCATCCAAAAGGTGCATCGCAAGGCTGAAGTGTGCTTGCTTCACGAATTGCGCGAGGCCCAAAACGTGAGCCTGGACGATTAGTTACCGCCTGATCAAAAGGAATCCCAGTTACAGCAAGATCTACACCTGCTAAGTTTTTTGTGTAATTACGACGCATAAATGACAGAATACCACCAAATGCGTTCTCATATGACATACCACGTTTCCCCTCTCGGGTTATTGCATTATCAACATCAGATTCTGCATCTTTTAAAGCCATTTATTTCTCCAAAGGTAGTGCTCGCTCAACCAGTCTTACAAAAAAAGATGCTCCTACTGGGGATGCTTCATCATTGAAATCAAATGCAGCATTATGCCAGGCGGCACCCTCTCCTTGTCCTAAATATAGATAGCAACCAGGTTTTTTTTCCAATAAGTACGAGAAATCTTCAGCGCCCATGTCTCTAGGACGATCCGAAACCACCATATTATCGCCACAAATTTCTTTAGCAACATCAACGGCAAACGCAGTTTGGGCATCTGAATTTATGGTCGCAGGATAGCCCCGNGTGTAAACGCAATTAACATCAACGCCAAAGGCCTTAGCGTGNCCTTGACAAATTTCAGCCATGCGTCGATCAACCATNTCCCGGACCTCCGAAGAAAATGTCCGNACCGTACCACCTACAAAGGCATCATCATTTATTACATTATCGATGGTGCCNCCATGAATTTGAGTAACACTTACAACTAAATCTTCTACTGGATTATGATTTCTACTGACTATAGTCTGAAAGGCTTGGGTAATAGACACAGCAGCTGGAATTGCGTCTGCCGCAAGGTGAGGCATTGCACCATGTCCGCCCTGCCCAGTTACATACACCTCAAATGTATCTACAGCAGCCATAATTGGGCCNGGCGTGGTGCTCATTTGTCCAACAGGCATTCCTGGCTCAGTATGCAGAGCGTAAACTGTTTCAATATTAAATTGATCTAAAATTCCTTCCTGTACCATCACCTCACCNCCGCCGCCATGCTCTTCCGCTGGTTGAAATATTAGAGCAACTGTACCAGAAAAATTGCGAGTCTCTTGTAAATAGCGAGCAGCGCCAAGCAGCATCGTAGTATGTCCATCATGCCCACAGGCATGCATTTTTCCAGATACTTTACTAGAATAGTCCAACCCAGTGGCCTCCTCAATTGGAAGTGCATCCATATCTGCACGTAGGCCAATTACCGATCCTGAATTACGGCCATGGATTAAGGCAACAACACCCGACTTCGCAATCCCAGTATGAATATCATTAATCCCAAATCCTTTAAGCCGCTCTACAACATACGCAGCTGTGTCGTGACAATCGAAACCTAATTCTGGATATTGATGTAAATGACGGCGCCAAATTTTCATTTCCTCGGTAAATTCAGCGATACGGTTGACGACTGGCATGGGCGTGCTCCTTATTAAGNAAGAAAAGCGCAATTAAAGAGGCATTACAATGGACAATGATGATTTNATATATANCAAAAATGGGGGAATTGAGAGGTTGNTGCTNATTATGCGACGNTTGCGAGACCCTCAAACAGGATGCCCATGGGATATTGAACAAACATTNGCTTCTATTGCACCCTACACCATAGAAGAAGCCTATGAAGTCGCTGACGCTATCGAACGTAATGACATGACAGACTTACAAAGCGAGTTAGGCGACCTTTTACTTCAGACAGTGTACCACGCCAGTATTGGAGAAGAACAAGGTTTGTTTAACTTTCATTCTATAGCAGAAAAGATCAGTGAGAAAATGATTGTGCGACATCCGCATGTATTTGATGAANCAACACTAAAAAAATCTGCAAAGCAGCAGACATCTGACTGGGAAAAANTAAAAGCNGCGGAACGAGCTGCATCGGATCAAACTGGAGCATTGGATGGNGTAACTATTGGGCTCCCAGCACTTACAAGGGCTGTGAAACTGCAAAACCGTGCCGCGAGGGTCGGCTTTGATTGGCCAGAAATCGATCAGGTTTTAGACAAAGTTTCCGAGGAAATTGAAGAAATGATAGAAGCAAAGAGCCATGATCAACGACATGAAGAGTTCGGTGACCTAATGTTTGTTTTAGCTAATTTAGCCAGGCATTTGAAAATCGATCCCGAGCAATCTTTGAGAGATGCTAATAAAAAATTTACTCGTCGTTTCAGCGAAGTAGAAAAAAAACTTGCGGCGAAAGGTACTACACCTGCACTTTCAAATTTAGCCGAAATGGATTCATTTTGGAATGAAGTAAAGTTAACAGAAAAAAAACCTTATTAATTTAGTCAGGTATTGATTAAGCTGATATTCTAGTTTAACTGAGCTTAGTAAATTAATGAAGGCTATTAAAATGTTGCGCATCTACTCATCAGTGGTTTTTTCACTTTTCATATTATCAACTTCAGCAACAGCCGAAGAAGTGAATGTTTATTCGTACCGTCAACCACATTTGATACAACCACTCACGGATGCATTTACAGCAGAGACGGGAATTTCCGTAAATGTAGCCTTTTTGAAAAAGGGTTTAATCGAGCGTCTTCGAGCTGAAGGTAGTCGTTCACCCGCCGATTTGATCTTTACCGTAGATATATCTCGTCTCAATGCTGTTGTAGAAGCTGACCTAACCCAACCTTTGCAAAACGCTAAAATAAATCAAAACATACCCCCAGATTTTAGAGATCCTAATGGGCATTGGTTTGGGCTCACTACCCGGGCAAGAATAGTCTACGCGTCCATAGATAGGGTTTCTTCAGACGAAATTACCACGTATGAAGATTTAGCTGACCCTAAATGGAGAGGTCGTATTTGTACACGTTCAGGTACACACCCATATACACTTGCTCTGACTGCGGCACATTTATATCATCACAATGAGGCCGACACTCTCTCTTGGTTACAGGCCGTTAAAAGTAATTTATCAAGAAAACCTCAAGGTAATGACCGGGCTCAAATTAAGGCGATCTGGTCTGGAGAATGTGATATCGCACTTGGAAATACCTACTACATGGGGAAAATGCTATCAGACCCAGAGCAAGCAGCTTGGGCAGAGGCAGCAGCTATAAGGTTTCCGATTTTCGAAGGTGGCGGAACACACGTAAATGTATCCGGCGTTGCGCTGACAAAAGCAGCTCCTAATCGCGAGTTAGCTGTTAAATTAATCGAATTTTTGAGCTCACCAAAAGCGCAAGAAATATATGCTACAGATAATTTTGAATATCCAATTTCTCCAGATGCGACTGCAGATCCGTTAGTAAGAAGCTGGGGAAGCTTTAAAGCGGATCCTGTTAACCTTACCGAAATTGCAAAGCTTCGAGCTGCAGCCCTTCGGTTGACTGAAACAGCCAACTTTGACGGTTAATAGAAAACGCAGGTCANAAAAGCATGGTGTGCGTTTATAATCTAATAGAAGCTCTCACAAGAGCTCTTTTAANATCTTAAACGCAGCCATCCNTCATTGTTATTTAATGTTCCTAATTTTTATTCAATAACCGAAACTTTTAACATTTGATCCGGTTTGCCATCTATCGCACCCGAGCTTGGGTTGCCTCGCTTTAATTTATCTATTAAATTCATACCTTCAGTAACTCGGCCAACAACCGAATATTTTCCATTAAGAAAATAGCCAGCTTCAAACATAATAAAAAATTGGCTATTTGCACTATCTGGACTTTGCGACCTCGCCATTCCAACAACTCCACGCTCATAAGGTAAATCAGAAAACTCTGCAGCAATATCAGGCAAATTAGATGCACCCATTCCCGCGCGTGAAATATTTTCAGGGTTTTTACCAAATTGGACATCACCGGTTTGCGCCATAAAGCCCTCTATTACACGGTGAAATACCACTCCATCATATTCCCCATTTAAAGCTAATGTAGTAATTTGAGCAACATGACGTGGCGCAACATCTTCTAGAAGATCTATCTTAATTACTCCTTCAACATTTTCACCTACCAATTCAATTTCCAACCCAGCAGAGAACGCTGGGGCCGAAAAAAATAAAAATATAAAAGCAAATTTTCGCATTTGTTATTTCTTCTTTTTAATTGCTGGTTTCTTTGCTGCTGGTTTTTTTGCTGGTTTCTTTTTTGCTGGTTTCTTTGCTGCTGGTTTATGATCAGCGGCCACCGTTACACTGATCATACGGTCTGGCGCCGTGGGTGGTTCGCCACTGGCAATAGCATCCACGTGCTCCATTCCTGAAATGACGCGTCCATAAACTGTATACTGGCCATTAAGAAAATGATTTTCGTTAAAATTGATGAAAAACTGACTGTTTGCAGAATCAGGGTTTTGCGATCGAGCCGCACCTATCGTTCCGCGATCATGTGGCAGTTTTGAAAACTCTGCTGGCAGATTTGGCAAGCTAGAGCTACCAGTTCCAGCCATACGAAGATCAAATCCGTCCTCCATATCACCATGTTGAACATCACCTGTTTGAGCCATGAAGCCAGGAATAACTCGATGAAACGCGACATTATCATATTGACCTGACCTGGCGAGCTCTTTCATTCGAGCAACATGCTGTGGAGCTATATCAGCTAATAGCTCAATAGTCACAGAACCATCTTTGAGTTCAATTATAACGGTATTTTCTGGATCATTAATTTTAGCCATCTGACGCTCCTTCTTGTTGAGCGATGTCTATAATGAGATTTGTAGCAAAGGAAAAGACCCAACTGGTTGACCAGCCCAAACATATCGGGTGTTAACAACAGCGACGACTCAGGAGCAAGATAATGAACTGGAATACACTGCATGACATGAAACTGAAAGATGCCCGTGTACTGACCAGGGTAGATCTTAATGTTCCAACAAAAAACGGAGTTGTTAGTGATAGCACTCGGATTGAACGAATAAAGCCAACGATAAAATACATTTTAAAAAAGGGTGGCACCCCTGTACTAATTGCACATTATGGTCGACCTGCCGGTAAAGAAATTCCTGAAATGTCATTAAGGTTTCTAGTGCCTAAACTGGAAGAGGTTTTGGGATCATCAGTTACTTTTACAACCCTGAACAATGCTGACAAAACTATCAAATTGAATTGGAAAAAGGTTATTCTAATAGAAAATATCCGCTTCGAGCCCGGAGAACAAATCAATGACTTGGGTTTAGCGCAGCGAATAGCGGACCTTGGTGACTTATATTGCAATGATGCTTTTTCAGCAGCACATCGAGCTCATGCTTCGACGGTAGGAGTTGCTTGCCTGCTTCCGTCTTGTGCAGGCCTCCTAATGTCATCCGAACTCGATGCTTTGGAAGCGGCGCTCGGGGACCCCGAACGGCCACTTGTCGCAGTCGTAGGCGGCGCAAAGGTTTCGACTAAGATCAATTTACTAGAAAATCTAATTAAAAAGGTTGACCATCTTGTAATTGGTGGGGCAATGGCGAATACTTTTATAGGAGCACTAGGCCACAATGTTGGAAAAAGTCTCTATGAAATTAGTATGACAGCTACTGCCAAGCGCATACTTAGCAACGCTAAAAAATCTGGATGTGAAATCATTCTACCATCCGACGTAATTGCAGCAAAACACTTCGAAAAAAATTCAAAAAATATCTCAGTAAATTCAAATTCCTGCCCGCCTGACCATATGATATTGGACACTGGCAGCAAAACAGTAGCTCGAATTTCTGAATGCTTATCAAAGGCGAAAACTGTTGTCTGGAACGGACCACTAGGGGCATTTGAAATAAAACCCTTCGATCGCGCTACTAATCTCACCATGCAAACTGTGGCGGAGTTGACTAGTTTAGGGAAAATAACTTCCGTAGCAGGCGGGGGCGATACTGTTGCTGCTCTTAAACAAGCAGGGGTCACTGGAGGTTTCACCTATGTTTCAACGGCCGGTGGTGCATTTTTAGAATGGATGGAAGGCAAAGAACTCCCAGGGATTGCAGTTTTAAAAAGGTCACAAATTTAATTACAACTGTTAGCGCCATCAATATTGCAGCATCAAACAACGAGGCTTAAAATAAAGTATTATCAATTTTATTGGGTGGAGCTGATAGAATGCCAAATCAAGAACAGATAGATGTAATTAAGGCAGGCCAAGGATTTATTGCAGCTCTTGATCAAAGCGGCGGCTCTACACCAAAGGCCTTGGCTGCATATGGAATAACACCCGATAAAATTTTATCGGATAATAAAATGTACCAGCTCATTCACGAGATGCGCAGCCGGATCGTAATGTCACCAGACTTTACGAGTAAGAAAGTGATTGGGGCAATCCTGTTCGAAGATACAGTAAACCGAAGCTTTCAAAATAAAAAATCTGCAGATTATCTATGGGAAGAGCGCGGAATCGTACCCTTTTTAAAAGTTGATAAAGGGCTTTCAGAAACTGATGAAGGCGTTCAATTGATGAAAGAAATTCCGGAACTTGATTTATTGTTATCTCGTGCTGTTGATCTAAATCTATTTGGAACAAAAATGCGCTCTGTTATCAAAGCAGCAAATGCCACTGGAATTAGTAAAAATGTAAAACAACAATTCACAATTGGCGCCAGAATCTGTGAAAATGGACTTATTCCCATACTTGAGCCAGAGATAGCGATTGGCATACCAGACAAAGTCGAAGCTGAAATTATATTAAAAAATGAACTTTTAAATCACGTCGATGCGCTGCCAAACACCCAAAATATTATGCTAAAGCTCACACTCCCAGAAATTGACAACCACTATCGTGAACTCATTGAACATAAAAATGTTTTATCTGTGGTTGCACTTTCAGGCGGCTACAAAAGGGCTGAAGCCAATAACCGTTTAATGAAAAATAAATCAATGATAGCCAGTTTTTCAAGGGCTTTGACAGAGGGCTTGTCCGTTCAACAAAGTGATGCAGAATTTAATAAAATGTTGGGACAAACCATCGACAGTATCTACCAGGCTTCCATTTCTTAATATAATTTCGAATCAGGGGATTCACAGATTCAATTTCATATGCCATAATGTTTGAAGTATAAGTATTCAAAGAAAGAAATTTATGACTCGGCGCAGCAAAACACCAC
>NZVF01000040.1 GCA_002698165.1 Planktomarina sp.
CACTTAGAGCCACTAATTCCGCACAAAATAAGTTCTTTCTTCAGATGCTGGTTAAATTGGTACCTAGAAAAGGCCGATTGTTCCCGAGCACGGCATCAGTCCAAACACCAACATTGACGATTACAAGAGGTTAACTTTAACTACCCTAGGCTGTCTAGGGTACCTTGGGTGGCCTTTACAAAGTGACAGGCCGTGCGGTGGCCATTCGCAATGGATTCTAACTTAGGTTCTGAAATATTGCATACTGGCTTCGCAATAGGGCATCGATTTGCAAACCTGCATCCTGATGGCAAGTTCACTGGATCAGGAGGGTCTCCAGGAATCAGAATACGTTTTTGTTCAGCGCGTTTGGTACGGTTCACTGTAGGAACCGCTGAAAGAAGCGCCCGAGTATAAGGATGTTGCGGATTTTTAAACAGGCTCAAACGATCTGCAAATTCCACCACCTTCCCCATGTACATTACAGCAATACTGTCACTCATGTGTTGAACCACGCCGAGATCATGGCTGATAAATAGATAGGTCANTTCAAATTCTTTTTGCAATTTGTGCAGTAAGTTAAGGATTTGAGCCTGTACTGCCACATCCAGTGCGGACACAGGTTCNTCACAAATGATTAATTTGGGCTGGGTCGCCAAGGCGCGAGCAATACCTATACGCTGGCGCTGCCCACCTGAGAATTGATGTGGGAAGAGNCGCTTTTGTTCAGGGCGCAGACCTACNGCTTCGAATAACTCATCGACAATCTGGGCTTTTTNATNGCTAGATTTGGATGATAAACTATCTAAGGGTTCACGAACGATNGCTTCCGCTCGTTTGCGCGGATTAAGGCTACTGTATGGGTCTTGAAAGATGAATTGCACTTTCTGACGGATTTTTCTGAGGTCCTCTGATTGTTTTTGCAAGATATCNTGTCCGTCTAATAATACTGAGCCACTCTGAGCATTTACCAATCTCGCAACAGCTAATGCAGCGGTGGTTTTTCCNGAACCACTCTCACCAACAATAGCCAGAGTTTTACCTTTCTTAACTGTAAAAGATACATCATCTACCGCATAGAGATAGGATTTTTTAGTCCAGCCCCCACCTCTTTTGACCTCAAAGCGTACGGTGAGGTTTTCGACTTTCAATATTTCTGAAATCACAGAGCCTCCGCATGCCAGCAATCAGCTGATTGATCATTTTTGAATTGTTTTGCTACTGGCCGAGACTTTAGGCATGTTTCGGTGACATAGGGACAACGGGATGCAAAAAGACATTGATCTTTGCCAAATTCACGAAGGCTAGGCACGATACCTGGCACCTCCACCAGNTTATGACGTTCAGAGCTTGGGTCATCTTGAATATGNGGNACACATTCGATTAGTCCTTTCGTATAAGGATGCCGCGGTCGGTCGATGATTTGATCGACTGGTCCTAACTCNGCTTTTCGGCCTGCATACATAACAATCATCCTCTCAGCCATTTCNGCNACGGCACCCATATCATGGGTAATCAAAATAATTGCAGCTCCNGTTTGCTGCCGCAAATCNGACAATAAATCAAAAATTTGAGCCTGCACTGTTACATCTAGTGCCGTCGTAGGTTCATCAGCTATCAGAATTTTTGGGCGGCAAGCTAAAGCCATAGCTATCATTGCCCGTTGCCGTTGACCGCCAGACATTTGAAAGGGATAGTCACTTACACGTCCTTTCGCATTGGGAATGCGTACAGCNTCCAGCAATTCAATGGCCTGAGACCATGCNGCTTTACGTGANAAAGCTTGGTGNGCACGCAGAACTTCAGCGATTTGTTCGCCTATAGTGAATACAGGATTAAGAGAGGTCATCGGTTCTTGAAAAATCATAGAGATATCATTGCCACGGATTGCCCGCATACGATCGTTACTTGCCTGGGCTAAATTCTCGTCATTGAAGATGATACTTCCAGAAGCGACGCGTCCCACTTTTTCAGGTAGAAGCCCCATAAGTGCCAGAGCAGTCATCGATTTTCCACAACCACTTTCACCCACAAAGCTAAGAGTTTCACCTGCGTTCAAAGTAAAAGATAGATTGTCAATCACCAGCGCAACGCCTTCGCGAGTAATGAGCTCAATACATAAATTTTTTACTTCTAACAGAGGGGCCATCAACGTTGTCTCAATTTTGGATTAAGTGCGTCATTCAACCCATCACCCACCAAAGAGATGGTCAATACTGTTACAAAAATTGCAATGCCTGGTATTGTGACGGTATAACTAGCATCAAGGATATACTGTCGGTTGGAACCAATGATTTGCCCCCAGCTTACTACATTAGGGTCAGTTAATCCTAAAAAAGACAATCCCGCTTCAAATAAGATGGCTGATCCAACCATCAGTGCAGACTGTACAATGATGGGTGGCAGGGCATTCGGAAGAATTACCCCAAACATCAACTTAATGTTCGAGACTCCTGATGCACGTGAAGCCATAACATATTCCAGTTCCCGGATACGCAAAAACTCCGCGCGGGTGATACGGGCAACGGCAGTCCAGCTGACAATACCGATTGCGAAGGTTATCATTGGCAGAGATGCGCCGAAAAGGGCAACTAAAACCATTGAGAACAGCAAGGTTGGCAATACTTGAAAAAACTCGGTGATCCGCATCAAGATCTCTTCAACAATACCGCGATAAAATCCTGCCAATGCTCCCACAGNCACACCGATAAACACGGTCATTACAGCNGCAGAAAGACCAATCATCAATGATACTTTCGCTCCATTTATGATCATCGCCAAAAGATCTCGCCCCAGATAATCAGTGCCAAGTAAAAAACCTTCCTGGCCAGGCGGAGAAAACGGCATCCAAACCATTTCAAACGGATCAGTAGGGTAAAGATAAGGTCCAAAGATTGCGCTAAGCGTGATCAAGGTTAACAANCANAGGGCCACAACNGCTGGTNTGTTTTGGCGAAACATGTCCCAACCCTCAGCAAAGGGATGTTGCGCTTGAGGTAGGGTTTCATCCTNAATCAATGGATTTGTCATTNGTGGCCTCTAACGCGTGGATCGACTAAGCGCAGTGCGAGGTCAGTTAGCAGATTACCAACGATCACAACTAAAGCTGAGAAAAAAAGGATTCCCAGGATAGTTGGCGTGTCGCGAGCAATGATAGATTGAAAGGCAAGTGTACCAAGCCCCGGCCAGCTGAATACTGCTTCGACTAAGACAGCGCCAGAAAGAACAGCAGAAAACTGCAATCCGGCGAGAGTAATTACTGGTGAGAGCGCATTTTTGAGTGCATGCTTGTAGACTACTTGATTTGATTTCAGGCCTTTCGCTTTAGCAGTTCGAACGTAATCTGAACCCAAAACCTCCATCATGGAAGCACGCGATAGACGGGAGTAAAGTGCCAAAAAGATTGATCCCAATGTCACTGCGGGTAAGACAAGGTGGCGGGCGACATCCCAAAAATGGGCTAAGAAACTTCCTTCGATAGTCACATCACGCATACCCGCGACTGGAAACCAATGAACGTTCAATGAAAAGGTAATCAACAATAAAATACCTGTCCAAAATACAGGAGCAGAATAACCAAACAANGCNAGGAAAGTGACAACATAATTTGACAAGCCNTTGGGTTTGCAAGCGGACACAACTCCCAGCACCACNCCAATAATCAATGCTGCGATCTGAGCTGTGATCACCAGCAGCAAGGTTGCGGGCAGACGNTCTAGGATTAACTTTGTGACTGGCTGGTTATAGAAAAAGGAATAGCCCAAATCGAATTGNGCGACACTAGTAATGTANCGGANAAGCTGCACTATCAATGGTTGATCTAGGCCATAGCTAACACGTATCTCATCAAGAATTTCNTGATCTGCACCGCCCATGGANTGGCTTATAGTATCAGCNACATCCCCTGGTGCTAAATGCATCAAAAAGAAATTTAACACCAAAACCGCAAAAAGTAGTGCGATAGCATAGATGACGCGAAGAATAATAGTGCGTAAAATGCCCAATAAATTAGCCTTGTTGAATAGTAATTATGATGCGGGCAAGGTCCGCCTCGCCCGCATCATAAAGAGTTTAGTTTTTTAGATATGTCATATCAATTGGAGTTGATGTTCCCCAAATACCTAAAGGNGGATTGCCCACATTATCATTGTAAACGGTGTGATATGGCAATGTATTGATGTGATAGACTGGCAGCTCATCTGCAATTATTTGCTGGAATTCCGCATATAGGGCTGCGCGTTTTGTAGGATCTTTTTCAATCCCAGCCATTTCCATCAGTTCATCTACCCGAGCATTTGCATAGCCCTGAGTATTGGACCAGACACCTTTGGCGATGTTACCTGATGAGTAGGTACGGTGAACGCCAATCACTGGGTCACCCCAGTTAAAAACAGTATCCCAGGACATATCAAATTCCATTTTNCCCATACGAGCTGCCCAGGTTGGGAAGTCTGCAGAGGCACGAACTTCAACCGCAATACCCACCTTCTTAAGGGCAGCTTTGACATATTCGACTTGCGGTTTCACACCTGGCCATCCAAAGTCGATGGTCAAATTAAAGCGAGAGTCACCATCCATTGGGTACCCAGCTTCGTCCAACAGGGCGCGGGATTTATCGAGATCCAAGTCATAGCCGTCAACATTTGCATTATAGAACGGGCTGTCTGGGTGGATGCCGGTTAAAGAGTTGGAGGCAGTTCCCTCCATCAAAGCCTTATGGATGAAGTTTTTATCNATAGCGTGGGCAATGGCCTTGCGTACTCGTACATCCTTCAAAGGACCTTTTGTCGTNTTCATNGCGAGCCAATCGAGTGGACCAATGCCACCGTAACCTTCGTCCGTTACAGTGAGGCTGTCTACTTTCTTAAGGCGGTTGATGATTCGCGGTAGGGATTCNAAAGCTCCCATATGGATTTCACCATTTTCGTAGGCGATAGCCCGCGCTGCTGGATCTGTGATGATCCGCATAACAACTTTGTCCAGGTACGGACGTCCTTCAATGAAAAAGTCATCGAAACGTTCCAAAATTACGTGTTCGCCTGATTTATACTCGGTAAGTTTAAATGGACCCGAACCTACGACGTTTTCAGTGTTGCGCGGATGTGATTTTGGGTTTTGACCATCACCGTAAATATGCTTTGGAATGATCGCCATTAGTTGGCCAGACATAGCCAGCATTAGAGCTGGGTGTGGCTTGCTCAGGTTCAACACGGCCGTGTGCTCATCAGGTGTGTCTACTGATGTGACAGGAGCGAACATTGATTTAAAGGGGTGGTGTGCCTTGATTGTATCAACAGAAAAGGCCACATCTTCTGAGGTGATTGGGGCGCCGTCATGGAAAACTGCATTTTCAACCAAATTTAGGGTGACAGTCAGGCCATCCTCACTCACATCCCAACTTTTTGCCAAATAAGGTTGTGGTGTCCAATCTTCATCATAGCGGAGAGGTGCTGCAAATAGTTGAGCGCCAGGATATCCTGTTACGATACCGGACTGCACGGCTGGGTTCAAATTTCGTACATTAGTCGCCATGACCGTGATTAACGTACCGCCTTTGCGCGGAGAATCTTCTGCAATGGCACCCGTCGCAAGAATGGCAGCAGTGGCCGCAGCTGTAAGTATTTCTTTAAGAATATGTTTCATTAAGTTATTCCTCCCTTTAGGTAGTTTCTCTTTCTTATAATTAAGAAAAGTCTACACAAGCGTATTTTTTTAAAAAATAGATTAATTGGGCCTCATTACTGCATTTTATAGGGTTTTTGGCGCACTGTGAGGGAATCCAATGTACCGCTCTTTCTCAATTTGATACAACCTTTGATGAATGACCTTACGTTTTTGGGCTGCCGAACACCACCGGCCGTAGCAATCCCAAAGACGGGAACTTCGGAGGAATCGGAAATAGGCAGGGCGCGATAGCGCGTGTCATTGGCGCTGTAATTACTTGGNCGAATGTTCAGAATAGAGTAGCCAAATTCACCCTCGACCATTGCNTTTGCGATTTCTGCTGAGCGNGTGGAATGGACTACTTCTGGNTGTAATCCATACATTCTGAACAGGCCAAGAAAGTAATCACGTGTGTAGGGTAAATCGAGCATGATCATTGGCATTTTGCTTAATTCNGTAAAAGTGACTGAGCTTTGGACGCTTATTGGGTCGGATGCCGGGACCAAAGCATAGGGTGGTGCGTCGAAGAGTGGTTCGAAGAACTGGTCGTCTGGCAGATAGGTGTCATAGGTAAATACCAGATCTACCTCACCATTATTCAGGTAATCTAAGATCGATACCATATTTCCTTCCATCACTTTGATGGAAATACCTGGGAAGTTTTCAGGTATAGATCTCAAGATTGGCGGTAAAAAAGCTGGGGCTGCGGTAGCGTAGCACGCAATCCGTACTAGCCCTGCATCATCTCCTCCTTGGGACCGTAATTCAGCTTCGAATTGTCGGGCTTGATTTAAGAAATTTCGGATTAATTGTAGAGCTTCGCGGCCAGCTGGTGTCGGTTGAATCCCTTTTGCTGGGGTCCTTACAAAGAGGGCATAATCAAGTGAGGCTTCTAGTGCATCAATTGCTGCGGTTATTGAAGACTGAGAAATCGAGACTTCAACTGCTGCTTTTGCAATGGATCTCAAACGCCCTGCCGCCTCTACATATCGCAATTGTTTGAGTGTAAAGTTCATAAGTAGCGTTCCCACAAAAAAAAGTGTTTAGGGGACAGTTAAATCTATTTTATCATTTAATGAAAGCTCTTTACATTTTGATCAAACAAAGAATTCCAGAGGTGACACTTGCTAGACACTACAATTTTTAGCGCCAAAAAGATTATCACAATGAACCCGAGCCGCCCTGCGGCCACTCATGTGGCGGTGCGGGATGGCCGAATTTTGGGAGCCGGAAACTTGGAGGAGCTGGCAACATGGGGTGAATACACTCTTGATACCCGTTTTTCTAATAAAGTATTGATGCCNGGATTTGTCGAAGGGCATGCCCACACAATGGAAGGATCNTTATGGACTAAAGTCTATTGNGGTTGGTTCGACCGGGCCGATCCTAACGGNAAGNTGTGGAGCGGTGTCAAGAGTGTGGATGCGGTTGTGNCGCGCTTACAGGAGGCTGAGGTCGCNCTGGAGGACCCAGCGGCNCCTTTGTCAGGTTGGCAGCTTGATCCGATNTATATGGACAATATTACAATTACNCGCGCTGATCTCGACCGAGTATCCACCACCCGTGCAATAGGTATATTGCATGCCTCTGGCCATATCATGAATGTAAACACCAAGGCGCTAGAATTAGCAGGCATGCTCAAACCCGGGCTCAACCATCCAGGNATCCCTTTGGGCACTGATGGATTCCCGACCGGTGAGTTGAAGGGCCCTGAAATAATGACGCCAGTTGGTCCATTTGTGGGTTATGAGCGCAGCATGTTAGACGCAGACGAATCTGGCCTGCGCAACTTCGCCAAGCTTTGTGTGCGTACTGGCACCACCACCATAACCGATCTCGCATCGCGTATGGATGATGAGACTGTTGATATGATGCTGAGGGTGACCAGTGAGCCGAATTATCCCGTGCGTTTGATGCCTTTTCGATTTTTCATGGGCCTGTCTCCCAAGGAATTGATTACCACAGTGTTGGGTTTCAAAGAGCGCACTACGGATCTTTTGCGCATGGGCCAAATCAAAATTATTGTGGATGGGTCTATCCAAGGGTTTTCAGCGCGCTTACGCTGGCCTGGCTATCACAATGGCGCGCCTAATGGGCTTTGGTATATCGCACCTGAGCATTTATCAGAACTGCTACATTTGGCCTTAGAAGCAGGTCTGCAAGTCCACACCCACACCAATGGCGATCAGGCGACACAATTGGTCTTGGAAAAACTTGGCCCTGCTTTGCAAGCACACCCAAACCCCGATCACCGCTTTACGCTGCAACATTGCCAATTGGCGGATGCGGCGCAGTTTAAGACTGCTGCAAAGCTCGGCATGTGCGTAAATCTTTTTGCCAATCATCACTTCTACTGGGGTGATGAACATTATGCTCTCACTGTTGGCCCGGATCGTGCTACACGGATGAACGCCTGTCGGACCGCGCTAGATAGTGGCGTACCAATGGCCATCCACTCTGACGCGCCTGTTACGCCGCTTGGCCCTTTGTTCACCGCATGGGCTGCCATAAATCGTGTCACGGCATCGGGTCGGATACAGGGACAGGAAGAAAGAATTCAAGTGCACGAGGCACTTTGGGCCATCACCATGGGAGCTGCTTACACGCTGCATCTAGACGGAGAAATTGGCTCAATTGAAACTGGTAAGAAAGCTGATTTTGCAGTTTTGGAGGCAGATCCAACAGCTTGCGACCCGATGCAGCTTAAAGATATTGGCGTATGGGGTACGGTTCAGGGTGGGCGTATTTTCCCAGCTGCCGGCTTATGAGACAAAACATACCGGTTATTGTGATTGGAGGCTATCTTGGGGCTGGCAAAACCACTTTGCTTAATCATTTGCTGCGCCACGCGGATGGTCGCAAAATTGCTATTTTGGTAAATGAGTTTGGGGATCTGCCAATCGATGCGGATATAATTGAGGCCAGAGATGATGAGATGATCACCATTTCTGGGGGCTGTATTTGCTGCTCCTTTGGCTCTGATATGACAGCTGCTATGATCAAATTAGCCCAGCTGGAACCTCCACCGGATTATGTTGTGATTGAGGCTTCAGGTGTTGCGATGCCTGGCGCTGTGGCTGCGAGTATTTCTTTTTTGGACGGCTTCAGTCTTGCGGGGGTTGTGGTGCTTGCTGACAGCGAACGTATTCGGAAGCAAGCGGTAGATGAGTATCTTGGTGATACCATACTGCGCCAAATTTCCGACGCTGATTTGATCGTACAAACTAAAATTGATTTGATCTCAAATGATATGGTACTAGAAGTTCGAGACTGGCTCACCTCAGCTAACTCCAAAGCACAGGTTATAGCCACAGCTCAAGGCAGGCTGCCTCCGGAAGTAATCCTTGGTGTAGAGATGGTGGCCGAACAACCCCATACCTCCTCCCATGCGGATGCGGGCTATGAAAGCCGTGTCTTTAGTGGAATTTTGCCTTGTAATCCTATTCACCTAACAAAATCTCTAGCGACTGGGGGCTTAGGGATTATTCGTGCTAAAGGCTTCGTGGCTGACGACGCAGGACAAAATTGGTTGATCCAAATTGTGGGAGAACGATTTGAAATTACGCCTACCGAGGCTGATGAACATATCGCAGTGGTCTGCATTGGACGCAAAGGCGCCTTAAAGATCGGTGAGATTGGTGTAATGTTAGTGGGCGATTCTGGGTGAGTGGGTCCACTTCAGCACGAATGCCAACGTCGAAAATCAATATTCGCAACCGAGGCACATGCGCAATTCTTGGGTTGGACTTGGTGCTTTCAAAGTTGTCTGGCTTAAAGGCCCTATCTCTTGAACGTGAACAAGATTTATTTTGACCATATTGGCATCGATTGGGTCGACTTACGTGGTTCTGCCAGGGTACCAAAAGACAACAATAAGAATATTTGGATCCATTTGACATGACCAAATCCGCTACACTGGCCTTAGATTTGAACTCGACGATCATGCTTTTGATGTTAGCAGCTGTTTGGGGCGGTTCGTTTTTCTTTGGGGAAATTGCTTTGCGTGAAATTCCCCCGCTCACCATAACTCTGTACAGGGTAATGTGGGCTTTGCCGATATTGGCCTTGATTGTCCTTCTTAAAGGAATTTATGTTCCCCGCTCGCTAAAAGTTTGGGGAGCTTACTTAGTGATGGGCGCGCTTAACAACGCCATTCCGTTCTCACTAATATTCTGGGGCCAGACACAGATTGAGAGTGGGCTGGCGTCAATTCTGAACGGGACGACTGCTATGTTTGCAGCGGTTGTTGCAGGTTTGTTGCTTCGCGATGAGTCTTTAACGGCTAAGAAAATATTTGGTGCTGTTTTGGGCCTTACAGGGGTGGCCTTCATCATGGGGCCTCGCGCGTTGGCTGACTTTAACCTGAGCGATCTTGCTCAACTTGCCATCCTTGGTGCAACTCTCTCTTATGCATTTGCGGGCGTGTGGGGGAAAACGGTGCTTGCTGGTCAGCCACCACTCATGAACGCCTTTGGTATGTTGATTGGTAGCACAGTGTTGATGATCCCAATTGTCCTTATGTTCGACGGCCCACCAAATCTTGAACTCTCTAAAGGCGTCTGGGCCGCTCTGATTGGTTTGGCTTCTTTGTCGACCGCGCTTGCGTATGTGCTCTACTTCGCAATTTTAGCACGAGCTGGAGCCGCAAATCTTTTACTGGTCACCTTGCTCATTCCACCGTTCGCAGTTGGACTTGGTGTTTTGTTCCTTGACGAACAAATGAAACTTGAAGCGTTGATTGGTTTTGCAATCATCGGATTGGGCTTTGCTGTGACAGATGGGCGATTATTTTCCTTCATCTTTCAAAGGACCTCTACCTAAATCAGGTACTTGGTCCATGAATCTTGGTTAAAGTGGTGCCCAGAAGAGGCCAATGGTTCCCTAGTAAGGCATCAGTCAATACACCGACATCAACGATAACAGGAGGTTAACTCTCAGTACCCTAGGCTGTCTAGGGCATTTTTGGTGGCCTCTGTGGTGGCCTCTGACGAATAGGGTCCCATGGAAGACAAATGACACCCCCGTGGGCTTTGGTAATCTTTGGCTTCAAAAAGGAGGGCTAAAGGGGTCGCCCCGCTGTCAGCCCGTTGATGGCCGTCAGTATGCTCGACTGGTCTATGCCAAAGTGGCGGTAGAGGTCCTGAATGCTCCCTGTTTGCCCAAAATGTTCAACGCCAAGTGACACCACACAATGCCCTGCCACGGACCCCAACCAACTGAGTGCTGCGGGGTGGCCGTCAATTACAGTGACGATGGAGCAGGTACTTGGCAAATCTCTTAGTAGGGTTTCGATATGCGCGCGCGCCGCCGTATTCCCGCGTACCCGCGCCCGTTGCGCCGCCGTCCAGCCCGCGTTCAGTCGATCTGCGGATGTTACGGCTAGCACGCCCACATCCCGCCTCGTGTCGGCCAACTGTCCGGCGGCCGCTATCGCCTCTTGGGCGACAGCTCCCTGATAGGCGATCACAATATCGCAGTTTGGCCCTGGCTTGCGCAACCAGTAGGCCCCATCGACTGCGCCTTGGCGAAACGCATCATCCACGCGCTTGCCGGGTTGTTCCAGTGGGGCGGTTGTCAAACGCAGGTAAACCGATCCACCTGTTTCATCACGTAGCCACGTGCGACAATCACGGTCGCTGTTGCCGTTACGCTGCAAGTAATCAAAAGCCCATTCCATAATTACGGCTAACTCATCCGCGAAGGCGGGCTCAAAACTTGCCAACCCATCTTGCGCCATACCCGTTAAAGGTGTCCCGATAGATTGATGAGCGCCGCCTTCAGGCGCGAGTGTAACACCGGACGGCGTGCCAACTATTATGAATCGCGCATCCTGATAACAGGCATAATTCAAGGCATCGAGGCCACGATGCACGAATGTGTCATAGACTGTACCGATGGGAATAATTCGTTTGCCAAACAAGCTATGTGACAGGCCCGCAGCGCCCAACAAAAGAAAAAGGTTCATCTCTGCAATGCCAAGCTCTAGGTGCTGGCCGTCGGGTGCAAAGTTCCATTTTGCCGTTGACGGAATGCGCTGTTCGATAAAGGCATCTGCCTTTTCTGTCCGAGCGAATAGCCTGCGCCGGTTGACCCACGGTCCAAGGCTGGTCGTGCCCGTCACATCGGGCGATGTTGTCATAATCCGCATTGCTAGGTCACTGTCGCCCTTCGCCAAATCATCAAGGATTTTTCCAAACGCNGCTTGGGTTGAAATCTGGNGGTTGGTTGGGATATCGATGNTAGGCACAGGTAATGCCGAGTCAGAATACCTACGCATGCCTTTTGCAAAGAACTGAGCGGTATCCATAAAATTTTGGAACCCGGGCTTATCCGTGACTGCCGCTAATGGTTCCCACTCCTGTCCCTTTGATACGCCCATTTGAGCCTGCCAGTCGGCCATCTGCGCCTTGGTCATCAATCCCCCATGGTTGTCCTTGTGTCCTGCAATCGGCGTCCCCCAGCCCTTGACCGTGTAGGCCAGGAAACAAACGGGGTTCTCGTGAGCGATGCTAGCAAACGTCTCTGCCATTGTTTGCACGCAGTTGCCACCTAGGTTCTCCATTAATGCGGCTAATTCATTATCATCGCGAGCTTCCAGCAAAGCTGTCACCGTGCCTTGATCGCCTAGATCATCCATCAGGCGTTTGCGCCAAACAACACCGCCTTGATATACCAGAGCAGAGTAATCCTGATTGGGGCATGCGTCGATCCAATCGCGCAACGCATCGCCTCCAGGTTCTTTAAACGCAGCACGTTGTAGCGCCCCGTATTTCACCCGCACGACATCCCAACCAAAGGCATCAAAGATTTTTTCGACCCGTGCGAATAGTCCTTCGCGCACGATCCCGTCCAGAGATTGGCGGTTATAATCAATGACCCACCAGCAGTTACGCAAATCGTTTTTCCAACCCTCTTGCAGGGCCTCATAGATGTTCCCTTCGTCCAGTTCAGCATCGCCAACCAACGCCACCATGCGCCCGCAAGCAACATCTGCACCCCACTCCTTGGTGGCAATATAATCCTGAACCAGTGATGCAAACGACGTGATTGCGACACCCAAGCCAACTGAACCCGTTGAAAAATCTACGTCATCCACGTCCTTCGTACGGCTCGGATAACTTTGTACACCACCTTGTCCACGAAAATTCTCTATCTGCGCGCGGTCCACATTGCCCATCAGATATTGTATCGCATGAAAAACAGGGCTGGCATGAGGTTTTACTGCGACGCGATCTTCGGGTCGCAAAGCGCTGAAATACAGTGCAGTCATAATTGACACCATAGAAGCCGAGCTCGCCTGATGCCCGCCGACCTTGATCCCGTCCGTTTTAGGGCGCAAGTGGTTGGCGTTATGTATTATCCAATGGGATAGCCAAAGCAACCGCTGTTCCATGGTTTTGAGGTGTGATGTGTGTTGTATCATAGCGTGATAGTATACGATACTTTTTGCGGAATGAGACTAAAATTACCGGTGAAATGACAAATATAAACTGATAGTCTGCGCGATATTGACAGATTTTGGTGATTTTGACTAATATTTGGAATGGACGCAATCGATCTTAAAATTCTCAAAGCGCTGCAACAAGATGCTCGCCTGACTCATCAAGACCTCAGCGATCGCGTGGGATTGTCACCCACGCCCTGCGCACGGCGCATTCGTAAACTAGAACAAGATGGGATGATTACCGGTTACGCTGCGCAGATAAATGAAGAGAAGGCTGGATTTGGGTTTTCGGTTTTTGTATCTGTGAGGCTCGATCAACAGGTCGATGATCGCCTGCGAGATTTCGAAGCCGAGGTCCGGCTGTTCCCCGAAATCGTTGATTGCTGGCTAATGACGGGTCGGTTTGATTATCTGGTCCGCGTGGCCGTGCATGATTTGAATGAGTTTGAGCGGTTCCTAACAGGCAGACTTAATAAAGTTGTAGGGATAGCTTCATTAGAGAGTGCTATCCCCATTAGGCGTGTCAAGAACGCAGTAAATCGTTTACAATAACGCTTTGTTCAAATCAATTGAATAGCCGCTTGATGTACTCACTGATCCAATCTGGCGGCTTTTACCAAATCTGGGCTATGGCCTAAGACCATTAATAATGAGAAATGAGATTTCATTAATTATCATTTCGGCATCTAAGGGCTCCTCAGATGTTTGACCCAGCATAAATTTGGCTTCTTCGGCTAGAACAGCGTACTGCTCAGTCAAGGCCCAGATGTGAAATTGAAGCAGAATTGGATGAACTTCTCGAATTTGGCCCCGGTCAATCCATTTAGTAATTTGGGCGGCTGCACGGCGAGTGGCTTCGCGCGATCCCATCCAGTGGTTGCGCAGCTGCTTGGCACCGCTCATGACCTCATGGACAAACAGTCTGACTTCGGCAGGGCGCTCTAAAGAATATCTGACCTTCCGTACAATATAGTCCCGAAAAAAAGCCTCAGGACCATTTTCCAGGGAAACCCCAGCATAGATTGCTTCCCATGTTCCAACAATTTTATTCAGAACTTCCTGATACAGTTCTTCCTTGCTAGATATGTAATAGTGCAATTTTGTTTTGGATATGCCTGCACGATCCGCAATGCCCTGAGTCGAGGCGCCACGTAAACCGTTTTCAGAGAACTCAAGAATGGCCGCTTGGTGAATTTCTTCTTTTAACTCAGCACGCTTTACAACAAGATCTTGACGACTGCTCATTCTTTTTCCGGAAGATAGGCGGTCGCTTCGACTTCGATGACGATCTCGTCTGATGGCATCATGGCTGAAACCTCGACCACGGTCGATACAGGAGGAGTATTAGGGAAAAACATCCGCCTGACATTGTTGTAGCGTGGAAAATCTGACAAATTGCGAAAATACTGAACCAGCTTGAACACGTCATCTATACTGCCACCAGCCTCAATCATCATTGCTTGTATGCTGTTAAATATATACCAACTCTGTGCAAGTATCGGACCGTCCTTCATGTCAACCGAGAACTCTCCGGTCTGACCGATTGTGGCACCGATCCCATCTGGAAGGTCACTGAATCCTTTTATAATTCTACCTTCTGCTGGTTCTACAGCGATCACCCCAGACAGAAAAATGAAGTCGCCGCGACGCTGCCAGGAAGAATATCGTGCTAAAGGTGATGCGATCATATTTTTATCTAATTCTCTTAAGCGTTCGTTCAACTTGTCTCAGGAACTTTACCCGATCAGCATTTGTACTATGGTTCATATTGTATATTTGGCGCCAAACGACTTTACAACCGGGTGCAAAAAGCAATCGTAGCCCGCGTGTCCAAAGCTTGCGGCCCGGGTCACCAATTATCTGAATCCACCACCATGGCGAACCGGACGAGGTAATGCCAACGACATACCGAATGTGGCGCATCTTGGGCTTGGGGCGCCGTTGCTTGGTATCCGCTACTTCAAAAGCAACGCCAGGAAGCCATACCCGCTCCAACCAGCCCTTCAGCATTGCTGGAGCGCCATAAAACCAAGTCGGGTAGATCACCACTAAAGCCTCAGCCCATTCCAGATCATCAATATGGTTAGAATGTTTCGCGATGATCCGGTCGGTGTGGGTGAGGTAGTCATCCCATTCCTCTTTAGTAAGGATTGGCTGAAACCCTTCGCGATAAAGGTCATGCACACGAAGTTCGTGGCCTGCCGCCTCGAGAGTGCGGCA
>NZVF01000041.1 GCA_002698165.1 Planktomarina sp.
CGTTTCAAGATACCTCTTTATTAAGGGTGGCTATAAATCAAGAATTGAGTGACATTACCTCTTCATTGAAAAATGCATCTGAAGTTGCGTTTTTCCCTCCAATGACTGGTGGCTGAATTGACAGTGCGCATTCAAACAGAACCTTTTGATCTTGGCGTGGAAATGACTAAATTTGGAGAGAAGATAGGCTCGTCTGGCGCTATGGTAACTTTTAATGGGGTAGTGCGAGATGAGGGCGATTCAATAGATTATATTCTCATTGAACATTATCCAGTTATGACTGAAGGTGTATTGAAAAATTTTTCTGAAAAAGCTATCATCCGTTTTCATTTAGAGGACGTTCTCATAATTCATCGTTATGGAGCTCTTAAACCTGGCGAGATAATTATGATGGTTGCCACAGCCGCCAAGCACCGTCATGATGCCTTTTCTGGCGCTCAATTTCTTATGGACTTTCTCAAGTCTCGCGCTCCTTTTTGGAAGAAAGAAATATCACGGGGACAAGAGAAATGGGTGCAGGCTAAAATTGAAGACGAAGCCGCTTTACAGTCCTGGAATTAAACNACAAAAAACCAATCATTTGTTAGATTTTTGTTTCTCGATAAAGCCGCTAAGTTCTTCAGCTTCGGCTCTGGCGTCACGTAATCCATCCATTGCAGCTCTAAGTTCCGCTTCAGTCTGAAGTAATTGTGATTCCATTTCTTTTTCACGCGTTTGCAAGTAGGTGATGGCTTGGTCACGCAATTCTTCTGCTTCATGAAGTGATTGAGACATTTTTTCCAACTCACCGATATCTGATTGGCTTACACGGGTGAACCTATGTACTAGCCAATTTGTGAACCACCCCACACAAAAAACTACAAATAAGATGACTGCTGTTGTTAAAATAAATTCAGTTCTATTCACTTGGGGTCTCCTCAGCAGTTTTGGGGATATCTTTACCTGACGCTGNAGGTTCGAGGAGACGGAATTCAATCCGCCTGTTGGCTTCTCGACCCGCCGCTGTACTATTGTCCTCAATGGGGTTTGCTTCACCGTAACCCACAGAAGTTAATACTTTCATTTTTACCTTGACTGATCGAAGAGCATTCAAGACTGCGTCAGCACGACTTTGGCTCAAATTTAAGTTCATTTCTTCACGGCCTTGGCTGTCTGTATGGCCACTAATTTCAACCGGCGTTTCGACACATTGGTCGAATATTTCTGCAATTGCAATAATCGTTTTTTTGCTATCGCTATCGAGAGTGCTGGAGCTGGGCTCAAAGGTGATTTTTTTTGTTTTAATTAAATCTGTTACACTGTTTATACACTCATTTTTATCTAGCAAACGTGCAAGTGGATCAAGCTCCTCAAGATATTTAATGTCTAATTCAAATCGCGCAGATTTTCCTATTCGGTCAAGTAAAATTTGCGATATGTTCGTTCTGGTAGCTTTATCACCCGTTAATCCTGAAACGGTAATTAAATAAGGAGATATTTCAACAAGACCTGAATTAAGCTTTCCCAAGGCAGCAAGCCCGACCATTGTTCGTACAGACCANCCAGCTGGTAGACTTTTTCTAATTTTAGTTGCTAAAAGAACGTCTTCAGTCCCAAAGGTTGCATATGCGAAGGATTTGAGTGTGCTTTGAGTAAGGTTGTCATATACAGGTCCACGAACTTGAACTTGCCCTTCAGGTGACAAAGTAGCGATCAATGTGGGCGGACCTTCTCCCTCCAANTCGTCTAGTTTTACCAGCAAATTTTTCTGTAAAACAAATACATCTGGAAGATCACCCTCTAACTGTTTGGTGACTTGTTCAAATCGTATAGGGTCGGTGCCTGATATCGCTGTAAGATTTACGTCGGCATCGCTCAATGTAACAGATCCTTGCCCTAATTTTTTTAGAGCCTTTATCGCAAGTGATGCTGCGTAACCCCAATGTGGGGAGGGTGATCCAAGTCCTTGTCGACAACTGCGCAATGATGTANGGCCNGCTTCTGTTGCTGCTTTCATTATTAACATTTCATCATTTTCTGAACCGGCAGAGCATGCGTCGAATAGTGCTCCTTGAGAATTTATGCGAAATCTGAGTGTGAACGGTGTGATTACTGGGCGGGGTGCACTTATTGAGATTTGTGCGGTAATGTTTGAAGGCGTGCGACGTCTAAGCTCTGTGCTTAATTTGGCTTTTTGAGCTGCTGAGTCTCCAATGGCCTCAATTTTCACCCAGTCATGCCCAATAGATATTTTAGAGCGCTCCAGGCGCTTGAGAGCTAATAATGAGAATGAAATTGCAGATTTCCAATACATAGGCATAGGATAGTCTGCTGTTTCTAAAAAATCTGCTACGGGAAGATTATTTGCAACGCGCGTAACTTGATTAATCAAATCTTTTTTTCCTGATGACGTTGGAATAAGTCCTATTATAGAAATTCCCGTATCATTTCTTAATATCTCCACTAAAAACTTTGGAGCCGCCAATGGACCTTTATCTTGGATTGTAAAGTTATCGATTACACGCGCAGCCTCTACAACCGCCCCCGCTGCAGCGAGTGCCTTGAATCGCTTCGCTTCTGATGGTGCCTCGCCTTCTAAAATTACTTCNAGGCCGTCTGTCTGTACATCCGCCCAAGTAAACCCTTCAATTACTAGTCTTTTTTTTACAGCTTTTGCTGATAAATCCTCAATCCATGTGACAGCAACTGCTGCAGCAAAATATGCAGCAAAACCTGCAACAANAAAAGCAGCTGCAGAGGCGGTAACTGATACTACTTTCATTCAGCTTTCCTAATCTTGTTAACCCTCTCTAGAGAGGGAATTCTCGAGTATCAATCATAGCATATTAGCTATAACAAAAAATAGTACTGGAAAGAGCCCTGCCTCTCTGTTGCTACGAAACAATTTCAAAAGNTTTGACTTATTTTCAGTATTTAACCTTACAATCTGCCATATCATATGAAGTCCAAAAGTAATTGGTCCTAATAAAGCGACGATAAGGACATTATCCTTTAATGGAATAGCAATCAACAGGGCCCAAATCATTGCGCTAAAACTAAATAGTTGAAAAAGGATTAACCAGTAATGTGTTTTGTTACCAAAAAGTCTGGCTGTTGATTTCAAACCGATTAAGGCGTCGTCGTCGGTGTCCTGATGTGCGTAGATGGTATCATAAAAAAGGGTCCAAAATATCCCACTACAATAAAGTACCACAGCAGGCCAATCAAGNCTCCCNGTATGTGCTACCCAACCCAATAATACCCCCCAATTAAAGGCTAANCCTAANAAAATTTGTGGCCACCAGGTGAATCTTTTTGCNAATGGATAAANAACAACTAAACATNTACTGGCGATGCCANAAATAATAGCNGTTGGGCCAAATGTAATCAAAAGACCCAANGCGCAAAACGCTTGAATTAACATCCAAAATAGAGCGTTTTTCACGCTGATTTGGCCAGATGGGATAGGGCGAGATTTAGTCCGGCTAACTAGTGCATCATAGTTTCGATCAGTGATATCATTCCAGGTACAACCGGCTCCTCTCATTAACAAAGCACCCAAACCGCAGGCAAGAATTAACCATAGGTCCCAGAGCCGCAGGTTGCTGTCATGTAGCGCGGCTAGAAGAATGCCCCAGACGCATGGAATATACAAAAGCCATGTTCCAATCGGTCGGTCTAAACGCGAAAGACGTAAATATGGTCGGGTCGATATTGGAGCGAATTGATCGACCCAGCTATTTTTTATTGCATCTGCAACCTGACCCTCTGGTGATTTCTGCTGATGAGGCATATCTTAAATCCTATGACTTCAGTAATTCGTTTATATGTAGATCACCCTTTGGGGGCAGGGCAATCGGTTCCTTTGACTAGTAAGCAATCGCACTATCTCTTCACAGTCATGCGAAAGGGTCTTGGAGAACGACTGCAAATATTCAATGGCACAGATGGAGAGTGGTTGGCAGAAGTTTCTAATTCATCAAAAAAAACAGGGTATTTGCAATGTGAAAAAAGGTCTAAACAGCAGCTTTTGCCGCCAGACCTATGGCTTATGTTCGCCCCTTTGAAGAAGTCCCGAAGTGAACTTGTAGTTGAAAAGGCCACTGAGATGGGTGCACAGAAAATAATGCCTGTAAAAACAGATTTTACTAATTTTGATCACATTCGGAAAGAGCGCTTGCAAAGTCAGGCTGTTGAAGCAGCTGAGCAATGTGGAGGGACATATGTTCCTGAGATACCAGAATTGCAAAAACTTACTAAAGTTTTGAGTAATTGGGATGAACGAAAAATTATGTTTTGTGATGAAACTATTTCTGGCAAAAGTATCAGTTTGCCCAATATTGAGGCTCCCTGGGCTATTCTGGTGGGCCCAGAAGGTGGTTTTAGTGCGAGAGAGCGAGAAATGCTTATGGATATGCCACAAGTTGAGAGAGTGACATTGGGCCCACGTATTTTACGTGCTGAAACAGCAGCAGTGGCGGCGTTAACGCTGTGGCAATTTACAATGGGGGATTGGACGTGAGCTTTGTTCGGCCAGAGGCAGTCTCATGGTATCGTATCTATCGGGGATTTATTCTGGCAGCTTTAATTTTAATACTGGGGTTAGTTATCCTATTTACGAGTTTTGGAATGACCAGAATTGCAGGTGGGTTTTTTGTAATTATTGGAATTTTAGTTGGCCATGACACGTACAGACGCTTTAAGTTTCCTCGTGGCAAGGGCGGTCTTGGGGTGGTAGAAGTCGACGAAAGGCGTGTTAGTTACCTTTCAGGAGGTGTTGGAACTTCCATTTCGATAGATTCTTTGGATCGGGTAGAGCTTCATAGAAATCTAAAAGGTCGGGTTACATGGATATTCTATGGACCGGATGGCAGGTTGTTGGTGCCTGGGGATGCTGAAGGCACTGATGCTCTTTTTGATGCGCTCGTTGCACTGCCTGGGATAAACTATTCTCAAGCTGAAGCTGCTGTACAGGCTGAAGGTCCAGATGTATTTCTGATTTGGCAGCGCAACCGTATGAAACTTCATTAAATAAGCTTGACTTAGTATTGTTAACCTTCACTTTCATCAACATGTAATACGGGTTTTTTAAGGAGGTTTGTATGTCTATCCCACAATCAGGTGGTGGCGTTATTGAGAGTTTCGATCAGCTGGCCAGCTACATGGAAGGTGGATCAAAAGTCAAGGATGAATGGCGTATAGGCACCGAGCACGAAAAATTTGGTTACTGCAAGGATACTCTAAAACCATTGCAATATGAAGGTGAGAAATCTATTCATGCCGTTTTAACAGGTCTTAAAGGTAGATTTGGGTGGGATCCAGTAGAAGAAAGTGGTCATTTGATCGGCCTGTCAAAAGCTGACGCGAATATCAGTCTTGAACCTGGTGGAGCCTTGGAACTATCGGGCGCACCTGTGCAAACAATTCACGAAACCTGTGATGAGGTTAACGCTCACCTGAAGGAGGTAAAGGAAATAGCTGATGAAATTGGGGTTGGTTTCATTGGTTTGGGGGCTGCACCGATATGGAAGCATGAAGACGTAGGACTTATGCCCAAAGGCCGTTATAAATTGATGGACGCTTATATGGGAAAAGTCGGCACTATGGGGCGAGTAATGATGCGACGAACTTGCACAGTACAAGTGAACCTCGATTTTGCATCAGAACAAGATATGGTTCAAAAATTTAGGGTAGCGTTGGCTCTTCAACCAGTGGCAACAGCTCTATTTGCAAATTCACCCTTTTTTGAAGGAAAACTTAGTGGACATAAGTCTTGGCGCTCACGAGTGTGGCGGGATTTAGACTCAGACAGAACGGGCATGCTGCCGTTCGTATTTGAAGATGGCATGGGATTTCAACGTTATGTTGATTATGCCCTGGATGTCCCTATGTACTTTGTTTTCCGAAACGGAAAATATATTGATGCGTTGGGCCATTCTTTTCGTGATTTTTTAAAGGGAAAAATGCCCGCACTTCCAGGACAGATACCCACACTAAGTGACTGGGCTGATCACCTTACAACAATTTTTCCGGAAGCAAGGATTAAGACTTTTATGGAGATGCGTGGTGCGGATGGTGGGCCTTGGCGGCGCCTTTGTGCTCTGCCTGCATTTTGGGTCGGTTTACTATACGACCAAACTTCATTGGATGCTGCATGGGATCTGATCAAGGACATGGATTCTGTCAGTCGAGATGAATTACGGGTCGCAGCCTCTATAGATGGGTTGGCGGCTGTGGTTAACGATATAAAAATAATTGAATTAGCGCGGCAGGCCATTGAAATTTCAGTGGCGGGTTTGGTCGCGCGTGCCAGACATGGTGTCGGTGGATTGGTGCCAGATGAAACGCATTTTCTAAACGCACTTCACGACAGTTTAGAAACAGGAATGACTCCAGCTGACGAACTTCTACAACATTTTCATGGAGACTGGCATGGGGATTTGAATAACATTTATGAGCAATATTCCTACTGAATATGTCGGCAGCTATCTTTGTAAGTGAGGTGTCTTGCAAAGCTTTATCCTCAAATGATTAAAAAATTATGGAACTTTTTCAAATTTTATTTTTGACCGATCTTACTCTCCGTTGAGTTTAACAAGCGTCTAATATTCTCTTTGTGTTTCCAGAATATAAGAACGGTTAGCGCAATGCTGAGCGCGAGTAGACTGTTATATGAAAAAAATAATATTAATATGGGAAAAATGGCTGCAGCTGTAAGAGATGCTAAGCTGGAGTATTTAAATGCGGTGGCCATAATTAACCAAGCAGCTGCAATGGCCAAAGCGATGGGCCAAGCTAGAGCGAATGATAATCCAAAAAATGTGGCGACACCTTTACCACCTTTAAATCTCAACCAAACGGGATAACAATGTCCAAGGAATGCAGCTAGCCCGGCCAATTGTGCAGCGTCGTCCGCTGCTAAAAAACGCGCTAAAATTACAACTGCACCTGCTTTTCCAACGTCGGCAAAAAGAGTTGCTCCAGCCCCAAGCTTGGATCCTGTACGTAAAACGTTTGTTGCGCCAATATTTCCAGAACCTATTTGGCTTAGATCGCCAAGTCCCATGACGCGCGCTATGATTAGACCGAAAGGTATGGATCCTAAAAAAAAGCCTGCTAACGCCCACGATAATAAAATAATTGTTGGTGTTACTAATTCAGGTGTCATCGGCCGTATACTTTCCGGCCTGCTACGAAGGTTGCTAAAACAACACCTTGCAGTCTTTGACCATCAAATGGTGTATTTTTTGATTTTGAATTTAATCCAAACCGATCAAGTATATATGGTGTATCCGGATCAAAAAGGACTAAATCAGCAGGGTCCCCTGTGTTTAAGCTACCTCCTGGTAATCCAAAACGCTTTGAAGGATTAAGGGAAAGGGCACGGAAAAGTTGGGGAAGACTAAGTTGGTTTGCGTGATACAATCTCAACGCTGCTGGTAAAAGTGTCTCCAATGCCACCGCTCCGGAGGCAGCCTGTTCATACGGTAATCGTTTGGACTCTTCATCTTGGGGGGTGTGCATGGAGCTGATAATATCGATTAATCCAGACTCTAGGGCTGCCACCATGGCCTGTCGATCTGTTTCAGATCTTAGCGGTGGTTTGACCTTGAAAAAGCTACGATAGTTGGCCACATCAAACTCATTTAGGGTTAGGTGGTGAATGCTCACCCCAGCGGTCACATCCAAGCCTTTTCGTTTGGCTTCTGCCAGTGAAGGTAGTGATAGTGCAGTAGAAATTTGGTCTGCGTGATACTTAACGTTGGTCATTTCGACCATAGCGATATCTCTCTCAAGACCAAGCCTTTCTGCCATTGGTGAAACAGCCGGTATAGCGCGCAACGACGCGAATTTCCCTGATGTCGCAGACGCCCCACTAGACAGACCAGGGTCTTGTGGATGTCCGATAACCAGCACATCAAGTTGGCTTGCATATGTTAAAGCGCGCGCCAGCACTTTGGTATCAGATACAACTGCGTCACAATCAGTAAAAGCAACGGCGCCCGCATCTTGTAAAAAACTAAGTTCAGTCATTTCTTGGCCTTGCCGACCTTTTGTTAAAGTAGCCATTTGGTGGGTTTTTACAATACAAGCCGATAACGCCCTTTTTCTCAAAAATTCGAGGGTTTCGGGGCTGTCGGTGGCAGGTTGGGTGTCCGGTCGTGTAATTAATGTTGTTACTCCACCAGCGGCAGCGGCAAGTCCTGCAGACCGAAAACTTTCTTTATGCCGCTCACCGGGCTCACAGACTTTAACGCCAACGTCGACAATCCCTGGCGCTAAACACTTACCCTGTCCATCAAGCGTGCTTGCCTTTGGGTCGTCTGTTGCAATTAAGCCATCCTTAATAGTGATATTTCCAGCTGTTACTGTTTGTTTTCGAGGATCAATTAGTTGAACATTTGTAATACGAAAGGCTGTCATCCTGCTACCCAAACCATTAAACCAACGAGTGCTGCCAAAAATAAAAGTGCGTATAAAGCAATTTTTCCAGACATTCGGGGATCGCTGGGTTCAGTCATTGTAATAATCGTCCGCCTTTATGGCTAATAATACTAATAGTGATCATATATTTGTTTCTTTTGTATTTTTTCTACGATTACGCATTAATATATCCATTGCAGCCATTCGAACGGCTACACCCATCTCTACTTGTTCTTGAATGACACTATGACGAAGGTCGTCAGCGATCTCACCATCAATTTCAACGCCTCGGTTCATAGGTCCTGGATGCATAACGATTGCATCAGGTTTTGCATAGCTTAATTTTTTTGCATCTAGACCATAACGGTGATAATATTCTCGCTCAGATGGGATAAATCCTCCATCCATGCGCTCACGTTGTAATCGTAGCATCATGACCACGTCTACATCCCTCAAGCCTTGTTTGATATCGTAAAATACTTCCACACCAAATTCGTTGATGTTTGATGGCATAAGCGTTGATGGACCAACAAGTCTTAAGCGGTTTTCCATTTTTCCCAATAAGATAATATTCGAGCGCGCGACACGGCTGTGAGCTACATCTCCACAAATTGCAATATTTAACCTCTGTAGCCTACCTTTTGACCGGCGAATAGTAAGAGCGTCAAGCAGTGCCTGTGTTGGATGTTCATGGCTACCATCTCCGGCATTTAAGACAGCACAATTCACTTTTTGTGCTAACAGATCAACGGCGCCAGAGTGTGGGTGACGTACCACTAAAAGATCTGGACGCATTGCGTTAAGGGTAAGTGCAGTATCAATTAAAGTTTCACCCTTTTTAATGGAGCTCGCCTCCATCGACATATTCATTACATCCGCACCCAACCTTTTTCCTGCAATTTCAAAGCTGGCTTGTGTGCGGGTTGAGTGTTCAAAAAACATATTGACTTGAGTGCAGCCAGCAAGGGCATTGTTATTTTGAGCGTTTATTCGATTTTGGTCGGCGTAATAATCGGCCAAATCTAAAATTTTTTTTATTTGCTGGGGTTGTAAGGGTTCTATCCCCAAAAGATGCTCAAGCTGCATTCATGACTCCGTCGTTGGCATTGTATATAAAGCATGCTTGGTCTCGGCAAGGGACGTCTAACGACAACTTTCAATTATTTGTTTCTTGATTTTAATAAATATAATCTTTCTGGAGACTTTGGTTTGTTTACCTTAATCAAAGATCAGTTTAAGTTTGTTTAATGTATGAGGACGATTGGGATATTGCTCGCGCAGCATTGGAGTGGCAATTTGAAATGGGTGTCTCAGATGCCATTGGAGACTTGCCAATTGACCGTTATGCTGAACCTACTGAAACAACTAAAGTTGACAGTAATCTGCCGAAATCGAGTGAAACAAATATTTCTGAAGAAATCGATCCGATAGTTTTAGCTGAACAGACTGCCAATTCAGCTGAAACCTTAATCGAACTTAGGCAAGCCATAAAAGATTTCCCACATTGCGATTTACAACTTGGCGCGCGCAATTTGGTGTTTGGTGATGGTATAGCAGATGCCCCAGTCATGATTTTAAGCGATGTACCAGGCCGTGAGGAGGATGCAAAAGCAAAACCTTTTGTTGGTGCTGAGGGCCTGTTGCTGGACAAAATGCTGGCCGCAATTGGTCTAAGTCGCCAAGAAAATACTTACATAGCCACTGTGGTTCCCTGGCGCCCACCCCAAGATCGGGACCCCAAAAAAAATGAAATTGATATGATGACACCTTTTATTCGCCGTCACGTCTCGATAGTGCAGCCTAAAGTTCTGATTTGCATCGGCAAAACAAGTTGTATTTCAGTTTTAGGGAAAGAAGAAGTGAACAACATCCGGGGCCAGTGGCATGAGGGTTTTAAATTACCGGTAATGCCGATGTTACATCCTCGGCTTTTATTGAGGCAGCCATTAAGAAAAAAAGAAGCATGGAGAGATTTGTTGGAATTTAAATCTTGGCTTCGAAAAAACCAAATAGTGGATCTTTAGATGTTTGAACATTCCTCTAATAGACAGTTTATACCGATAAAAATTGCGCTTCTCACTATCTCGGATACCAGGAGCCTCGACGACGACAAATCTGGTGATGTTTTAGAAGCACGCATAAAAAAAGCTGGCCACATGTTGGTTAATCGTGATGTTTTGCAAGATGATCGACCTACAATTGCATCCAAATTGAGATGTTGGACGCAGAATAGCGACATTGATGTTATTATATCCACTGGCGGTACGGGCTTGACCGGAAGGGACGTGACAGTAGAAGCCCATCGTGATGTTTATGAAAAAGAGATAGATGCATTTAGTACAGTTTTTACAAGCATATCCATGCAAAAAATTGGCACCTCAGCTATTCAGAGCAGGGCAACTGGTGGTGTGGCTAATGGTACATTTTTATTCGCATTGCCAGGAAGTCCGAGTGCCTGTAGAGACGCTTGGGATGAAATTCTGTTAAAGCAACTAGATTTTCGACATAAGCCTTGCAATTTTGTTGAAATACTTCCTCGACTCGATGAACATTTAAGGCGGAAATAATTT
>NZVF01000042.1 GCA_002698165.1 Planktomarina sp.
CCACGCGTTCTCAAGATTTCTGTAATCGGCTCTGCTAAAAAATGAAGAATGGATTCTGCTACAAAAAAGCACGCAAAAAGACCAATAACAAAAGCAACTGCAGACCGAATAAGACAGGTACGTAGTTCTGCTAAATGCTCCATTATAGGTGCTGCAGAGTCTTCTAAGCTTTCCTTCTGTGTATTCATGAAGCTTTACCAGATTTCAAATTTGTATTCTTGACCTTAACTTTATCTGGAGTTTTTTTATCGACAACTTTATTTGTGGTATCTGACTTTATTTTAATTGAGCTTTTTTCTTTGGTTTGTTTTTTTACTTTGCCTAAAGTTGGATTATTTTTTTTGCTACCACTTTTACTTTTTATCTTTTTGGTAGAGTTATTAATTTCCACATCGTTTTTCTTATTGTCAGTAGATAGTTTACTAACATCCTTTTCTTTTTTTGATTCCGCAGACAAACCGTCATTAATTTTTTTTGATTTAGCAGCCCTTTTTTTTGCTAATTTTTCAGTTTCCGATCCAGGAATATAATCAGTCCAATTTGTACTCAACGGCTTATTAACCTTAGACACACCATCAGTAATCGAGTTCATGGTATCGACAGCTTCCGTCATTCCAGAATCATCGGCGGCCTGGTTCATAGCTCTTGTAAATTCGCGAGCCATTGCCTTTGCTTTTCCAACAAACTGTCCAAGTTTTCTAAAAACAACTGGGAGCTCTTTTGGGCCAATTACGATAAGAGCCACAACAGCAACTACCATCATTTCAGCCCAACCTAATCCAAACATCCTAAACCCTCCATAATTTATGGGTCACAAATGAATCAGGATTTATCTTTTTCATCTTCTGGCGTAACATCTTTTGCTACCTCAGAAGCCGCATCGTCAAGTTCCTTCTGATTATCGCTAACACCCTTTTTAAAAGCTGTAATTCCCTTTCCCATTTCACCCATCATAGCAGAAATTTTACCTCTTCCAAAAAGGACCAGAACTACAAGTGCTATTATAAGATAACCCATTGGTGGGATATTGGTTAAGAATGCTGGGGTCATATCAAGTATCCTTTTATTATTGGTTAACTATCTATATGTTAAATCTGCTCTGACAGAAAGCAAATAAAAAGCTTAAGTAGATTTATACCCTTTAATTAGGAAATACATAGCAATGCTTGCGGGGTGCAAGAAGCCAAAACCGTGTCCCCACTTTTGGCAAAAAAACTGATGGAACCGAAGCAGTCAAAATTTGATTATCTTCCAACTCAAAGTCTATAATCGACATTTGACCCAGAAATCTTGCTCGAGATACAGTTGCCCTAGCTGCTTGACCCATTGCATCAGTTGGAGCAGGCCCGTGACCCGCTCGATCAAAGTCAATTCTTAGGTGTTGCGGCCGAATGACAATATCTAGCCTTGTGCCATCCGCATGTCCTGGTGCAAAAAATTCTCCAAACGGTGTTTGAATCAAAGATTTTTCAACATTTGAAGTCATTATATTAATATCGCTAAAAAACGCTGCTGCTTCACAATCAGCAGGTGAATTATATATCGTATAAGGAGCGCCCTTTTGTACGATTTTTCCATTTCGCATTAAAGCAATCTCATCAGCCATTTTCATTGCCTCTGACGGACTGTGCGTAACCATCAATACGGAAGTACTATCTTCACGCAATATTTTTAAAGTTTCATCGCGGATGTTATCTCGCAGTCGATCATCAAGACCAGAAAAAGGCTCATCTAACAACATAATTTTAGGCCGAGGTGCCACTGCCCTGGCTAACGCCACTCGTTGTTGCTCACCACCTGATAATTCATGTGGCATTTTAGATCCGTAACCAGACAGATTAACTCTCTCAAGAAGGCTCTCTGATCTATTCCTTAGAGAGGTCTTTTTGCCATGCAAACCAAATGCAACATTCTCCCAAACGTTTAAATGCGGAAATAAAGAAAAATCTTGAAACATCATACCAATATTACGAAATTCTGGAGCCGTTGTAACTGTTCCATCACAAATCAAATGACCGTCAATATAAATTTCACCACTGTCTTGGGGTTCAACCCCTGCAATAATACGTAAAGTCGTAGACTTACCACATCCAGAAGGTCCTAATAAACAGGTAACCTGACCAGCTTCCAAAGTAAGGTTGATACTGTCGGCTGCCGTTCGATCACCAAATCGAAGGGACAAATTTCTAATTTCAAGTCTCAAATTGGACAATTAAAAACAACCTAGCTGACTAAAACACTAAGACTTAGTGTTAATTGCAGGACAAAGGATTAGCAACAACTGACCTTCACATATAGAGGTTTAATAACTTAACTATTTGATTGCGAGGACCCTAATACATGATGGGCATCTGATATTAAAAAAATACACGAACCTGTTCCTATGCCACTGATTTAAAATTTAAATTAACAAACCAATTAAATAAACAGAATTATGAAGAGCTAAATCGTAGCGTTAATTGCACCGCCATCCAAAAGTATGTTTTGAGCCACAATGAACGCAGCCTGTTGTGAACAAAGAAAAGCACATGCCGCGCCGAATTCATCTCTTGTTCCATACCGTCCAACAGGGATGCCAGCTTCGCGCTTAGCTTTGACCTGCTGCATTGAAATACCTTCAGCTCTCACAGCGCTTTGGTCAATCGATACAATTCTATCAGTATCATGTACTCCGGGTAATAGGTTGTTTATTGTTACCCCCTTTGATGCAACTTGCCTCGCTGTGCCAGCAACATATCCAGTCAAACCTGTACGTGCTGCATTAGACAGACCCAAAGTTGCAATAGGTGCTTTCACGGACTGGCTAGTGATATTAACAATGCGGCCCCACCCTTGAGCTATCATACCAGGAAGATATGCCTTAATAAAAGAAATAGGTGTTAACATATTAGCATTAAGAGCGGCTAAAAAATCTTCTTGTTCCCAATCATGCCACATGCCGGGCGGGGGCCCACCAGCGTTAGTTACTAAAATGTCCAAATCACTGATTGTATCAAAAACTTTATTTTGACCATCCACTGTAGTAACATCGCAAGCGATTGTCTTAACTTCAACTTTGTATGTCTTTCGAATTTTTTCCGCGGTTTTTTCCAAATTACTAGAAATGCGTGCGTTCATAACCAAATTAACACCCTCGGCAGCTAAAGCTTCTGCACAGCCCCTGCCNAAACCTTTCGAAGAACCACAAATCANTGCTGTTTTTCCTTTAATCCCCATATCCATATTTATTCACNCCCATTATTTTTATNACTAGAATTAAATTTAGTTNATATCTCTTNGATATTTAAGAACTAAATTAATATTAANCCAATACCNAAATATATATTTAGCTTTCAGAATTTTAATTTTTTCAATCACGCATTTGTTGCTAAATCAGGGTTNCTTGCCTATACGCACTCCATGCTANACANNAGTNCTAAATTACCTCCAGAAATCGCCCGACGGCGAACTTTTGCAATAATCAGTCACCCTGACGCCGGCAAGACTACTTTGACGGAAAAATTCCTTCTATATGGAGGTGCCATTCAAATGGCAGGTCAAGTAAGAGCTAAAGGCGAGTCACGTCGAACGAAATCAGATTTCATCAAAATGGAGCAAGACAGGGGGATTTCAGTTTCAGCCTCAGCCATGTCATTTGATTTTAAAAATTTTCGGTTTAATCTCGTGGACACTCCCGGGCACTCAGATTTTTCCGAAGATACTTACCGAACACTCACAGCAGTTGATGCTGCGGTAATGGTGATCGATGGAGCAAAGGGCATAGAGAGCCAAACGCAAAAGCTATTTGAGGTATGTCGCATCCGCGATTTACCGATCCTAACATTCTGCAACAAAATGGATAGAGAAAGTAGAGATACATTTGAGATAATAGATGAAATTCAAGAGAATCTAGCAATTGACGTAACCCCAGCGTCCTGGCCAATTGGGCGTGGGCGGGACTTTCTTGGAACATATGATTTATTAAAAGACCAACTTGAATTGATGGACCGTGCTGACAGAAATAGAATATCTAAGTCAATAAAAATTAGGGGGCTAGAGGATCCAGCTTTAGCTCAACATGTACCAGCTGAGCTTTTGAAAGTATTTTTAGAAGAAATTGAAATGGCCCGAGAGCTGCTACCAAAGCTCAATCGTCAAGCTTTACTTGATGGTACAATGACACCTATCTGGTTCGGTTCTGCAATAAATTCATTTGGAGTGCAGGAGCTTATGCACGGAATCGCTAATTTCGGACCAGAACCACAACCTCAGCAAGCTAAACCACGAAAAATTCTACCAGATGAAAAAAAAGTTACCGGTTTTGTTTTTAAAGTTCAGGCTAATATGGATCCAAAACATCGGGATCGTGTTGCTTTTCTAAGATTGGCCTCCGGACATTTCAAGCGTGGTGATAAACTGACACATGTGAGAAGCAAAAAATTAATAACTATATCAAACCCCGTTTTATTTTTGGCAGCAGATAGAGAGCTTGCGGAGGAAGCATGGGCTGGAGATATAATTGGGATACCAAACCATGGTCAACTGCGCATTGGCGACACTTTAACAGAAGGCGAAAGTATATACGCTACTGGAATTCCGAGTTTTGCTCCAGAACTATTACAAAATGTACGCGCCGGGGATCCAATGAAATCTAAGCACCTCGAAAAAGCTTTAATGCAGTTTGCGGAGGAAGGTGCGGCCAAAGTTTTTAAGCCTATGATTGGTTCTGGCTTCATCGTTGGGGTCGTTGGGGCTCTTCAATTTGAGGTTTTATCAAGTCGTATAGAATTAGAGTATGGTTTACCCATACGCCTAGAATCCAGTCAGTTTACATCAGCACGTTGGGTGTCCGGTACAAAGGCAAATGTTGACGATCTAGTTATAAAAAATAAACAACACATAGCTACAGATAATGATGGTGATACTGTATTTTTAACTAGATTGCAGTGGGATATAGATCGAATTGCAAGAGATTATCCTGACGTAACCCTCACCGCCACCAAGGAATTAATGGTATAACAGGTTTATATCTTAACGCTTTAATCAAAGAGCGTGATTGAATTTTAAAATTGGATGCACAATGCAATAAACGAGCATGTTTGACGTAATCAATAATTACACCTATATGAACTGCAATAACATAAGAATAAACCAGTGGACGCGAAAAGATAAGTTCCACAAAAGCTGTTAGCGATTAATGATAATGGCGCATTTTATTGGACATACATGAAAAAATTTACCGACCTAAATTTAGGCACAAAAGTTTTAAAAGCAATTTCTGATGCGGGATATGAAAACCCTACACCAATTCAAGCCGGAGCAATACCTCCAGCTTTACAAGGCAAAGATGTTTTAGGCATCGCACAAACCGGAACCGGTAAAACTGCCAGCTTTACTCTCCCAATGATAACACTCTTAGACCGAGGGCGAGCACGTGCACGCATGCCGCGTAGTTTGGTTCTTTGCCCTACCAGAGAATTGGCGGCCCAAGTTGCAGAAAATTTTGATACGTACACAAAATACAGTAAGTTAACGAAAGCTCTTTTGATTGGCGGCGTAAGCTTCAAAGAACAAGACAAGTTAATAGATAGAGGTGTTGATGTTTTAATCGCAACTCCCGGACGATTATTAGATCATTTTGAGCGNGGCAAACTACTATTAACTGGGGTNCANATAATGGTAGTNGANGAAGCNGATCGAATGCTAGATATGGGNTTTATCCCNGATATTGAACGNATTTTTGGCCTGACTCCTTTCACAAGGCAAACTTTATTTTTTAGTGCCACAATGGCGCCAGAAATAGAACGTATAACAAACACGTTCCTTTCAGGACCAGCAAAAGTTGAAGTGACNCGAGCGGCAAGCACTTCTGACACTATCACNCAATCTGTGCATATGTTCACGGCAAGTANAAAAAGCCTTGAAGGCAGTGAAAAAAGAAAGCTTTTACGCAGAATGATCGAAAATGAAGCTGAAAACTGTACAAATGCAATAATTTTTTGCAANCGAAAAGTAGATGTAGATATTGTATCCAAGTCTATGAAAAAATANGGNTTNGATGCATCTCCAATACATGGAGATTTAGAGCAATCAAAAAGAATGGAAACTTTAGACCGGTTCAGATCTGGGTCTCTCAGGTTTTTNGTAGCCTCAGACGTAGCAGCGCGTGGGCTTGACGTTCCAAATGTAAGTCATGTTTTTAATTATGACGTNCCAGGCCATTCAGAAGATTATGTACACCGTATTGGTCGAACAGGACGAGCNGGAAAACGCGGTACGGCAATGATGATATGCTTACCCAGAGATGAAAAAAACTTTTTGGAAATTGAACGGCTAGTAAATAGTAAGATACCAAAAATNCCATATNCTNTAACAGATCAGAAAAATGAAATATGCGATAAACATACAACAAAGAATAGTAAATCAACAAAACNTAAACGTGATGANATCACCAGAACAGCTAAAGAAGGGCCTGACCATGCCCCCTCAGCAGAANTCATATCTGATATAAAAGAAATAAAAACCGATCAAAATACAAAGATGGTTGAAACTAAAGCAAACAAAAGCCGTAATAATGCAAACAAAAAATTATTATCAAATGAGGAATTACCAAGCTTTATTTCTATGAGTTTTTCACAGCGCTTGGGAGAAGAAGATAGGGCCAGTTCAACTATTAAAAGATCAGACAGATCACAAAAAAAAATGGTCAATGAGGATGACGCCAAAGATAATGTGAACCATATAAACGAAGAGCTACAAAATTAACGGTTCACAGGAAAAGCAATATTCTTTAATTTAAAATTCCAAAATTATTTTTTATTTAAGATAATCTGCTTATAACTACTGTTACTTCAGGTTTCTTACCTATTTCTGATTTTGCCGTGTGACGTGCAACTCGACGCAGTTCATCTTCAAGTTTTTTATCATCTCGTAGTGTTTTATTACCAGCACGCATCATGAACTGCGCAAGATCCTCTTCAAGAATTTCAACAAAATCAACTCGACTCTCTCCTGTCTCTGGCAGCCCCTTTATTTCACACCATGGCTCGCCAAGTGGACCGTCATCATCTAAAATAATAGTGATTACAATATGTCCATTAAGAGCCAAACGAATTCGATCACGAACGACACCATCCAAGGCACTAATCTGAGTGGACCCATCAACGTAAGTCCGTCCAGTTTCGATAAATTCTTCAATGGTAGGTGAGTTACCTGATAGGTTTAAAACCGTGCCATTAGTTACCACGACAGATGCATAGCCAGTGTCGACGCCAAGCTTTGCATGAGCCCTTAAATGTCGATGTTCTCCATGCATCGGAATCAGAATTTGAGGATTTATTAAAGAATGCATAACTTCCAAATCAGGTCTATTTGCATGACCAGATACATGGTACGCTCCACTATCATCATCAACAACATCAACCCCAATTTCAGAGAGCTGATTGATAATTTTGATCACTCCACGCTCATTTCCAGGGATTGTCTTAGATGAGAATAAGAAAAGGTCACCCTCCTTAAGTTTATGCCCTCTATACTTACCGTTAGCTAATTGTGCAGAGGCTGCCCGACGTTCTCCCTGACTACCAGTAACTAAAAGCATTAAATTGTTTCGTGGAATATCTAACGCATCATCTGGACTTACCGTTGGTGGGAAATCAACTAGAACACCTACCTTCAAAGCGTCTTCAACCATTTTATTCATTGCACGTCCCATCAAACAAATAGAACGCCCTGCTTTTTGACCTGCGTCCGCTAAAGTTTTAACCCGAGCTACATTACTTGCAAAGGTTGTCGCAACGACCATTTGCTCTGCAGAAGCAACCAAATTAGTAATATTATCACTCAGGCTCGACTCTGAACGACCCCGCGCCTTAGAAAAAATATTAGTACTATCACAAATTAAAGCCTTAACACCTGGCCGCGCTACTTCACTCCAAAGCAATGGATCCCAAGGCTCTCCAACTAACGGATTTTCATCAAGCTTGAAGTCTCCAGTGTGAATAAGACGACCAGCCGGCGTGTCTATAGAAAGTCCTGAACTTTCTGGAATAGAGTGGCTTATTGGCAAAAATCCAACTTTAAAAGGTCCCACTACAACCTGATCTGGCCAAGGTTCCATTTTAACTAAGGCATCTGTAGTATTGTTATGTTCTTCAAGTTTTTTTTGTGCGATGTTAGCAGTGAACTTACGTGCATATATCGGCACATTTAATTTTTTATAAACATGCCCTATTGCGCCAACATGATCTTCATGGGCATGAGTTATAAATATTGCATCGATAAGTTCTTTTCGAGCCTGGAGCCAAGATATGTCAGGGAGGATCAAATCCACACCGGGCGAACCATCCATATCAGGAAAAGCTACCCCTAGATCAACTACGATCAATCGTTCATTATTTTTAGGACCATACCCATAAACATAGCAATTCATTCCTACCTCTCCAGCACCGCCAAGAGGGAGATAAATTAACCGATTTTGATTCATTAAAATTCCTTATTGAACTGATGAATTACAGTAAGACCCTGCATAGTTAAGTCCTCTTCAAAACTGTCAAAGAGATGCTCTGATTGTTGAAACAGTGGAGCAAGGCCACCCGTCGCGATAACTTTCATTGATTGTTCTCTCTCAGTTTTTATTTTGTTACAAATTTCACGGACTAACCCTACATATCCCCAAAATACTCCAGATTGCATACACGCGACAGTATTTGTGCCAATAACATTTTTAGGTTTTGATATATCAACATGTGGAAGAGCAGCAGCATCTTTATGAAGTGCTTCCAAGCTCAAATTCACTCCAGGCGCAATAACGCCACCTACATATGCACCGTCAGTATCTACGACGTCAAAAGTTGTTGCGGTCCCAAAGTCCACGATTATCAGATTGCCACCAAATAAAGAATAGCCTGCAACTGAATTTGCCAAACGATCTGGCCCAACAGCTGTGCCTTCATCAACTCGCACTGAAATAGGTAGTTTGCAATCTGAACGCCCAACTACCAATGGACGAGTACCAAAGTATTTATCGCCTAAAACCCTAAGATTAAATACCACACGAGGCACAGTCGAGGAAATCACCATCTCACTAATATTATTTTCAATATTAGCAAGCTTTAATAGTGTTGTCAGCCAAACGTAATATTGATCTGCAGTGCGCCTATGCGACGTGGCAATTCGCCAATTAGAAATGAATTTACTTCCATCCCAAATTGAAAAAACCGTATTAGTATTGCCACAATCAATAGCAAGTAACATCCGACAAGCCTTAAAAGTATATATCCGCTGCGGGTATGACCCGCTTACCACCCATCGTCAACAGTACTAAATTTCCATTTTCATCAATGCTCTCAA